>JAPLJQ010000437.1 GCA_026388495.1 Deltaproteobacteria bacterium
CTGATATAGCTGGGTATGAATCATAGCCATAGTCTTCACCCGGTCCTGGCTTTCCTGAAAGATCTTCCGGGATTGCTCATCCTGGACATAACTGGACTGAAGACCGAGCAGGCTCGAAATCACCTGCATGTTGTTCTTCACGCGGTGATGGATCTCCTTGAGCATCGTCTCCTTCTCCCGGAGGGATGCCTGGATTTTCTCCTCCGCCCATTTGCGCTCTTCCAGTGCATATAAGAGTTTGATGTTGCCGTAACTCAGTCTGCCGATCATTCCCGCAAAAACGCTGTAGAAGGACATCGCTGCATTGACCGTTTGTCGGCTCCACCGGGGTACCCTGTCGAGCGCTGCCAGGTATTCCTGCTCATCGAATCCATACCGGCGGGCTTGTTGACGGAAGGTTTCATAGTCCGGCGTTTCGTCATCGAACAGAAACTGCCCTAGAAAGATATTACCGACATGCTTGTCACCGAGTATGATAGGAGTGGCCATATCCCACATATTGTTCTTGCACCGGTACAGCTTGAAAGTGTCGGCCGGCACGTTGCGGCTGAGTTCTAGATCGCTTTCGATGCACAACCGGCAAGATTTCGGGTTAATCCGATGGAATTTGGTGCAGATATCCTGCCAGCCGGTTCCCACCAACACCCTGCCTTTAAGGTCAATGATGCCGATGCCGATGCGGGTCAATCCATAGAATTCATTCATCAGCTTTTGAAGCATCTCACTGTCGATAATATCGGAGAGTTCCAACGCGCCGATATCCGCCTCGGGAGACAGGATGGCGTCGAGTTTGCGCCGAACCCGTTTCTCGCTTTCGTGCAACGCAACTTCCGTCTGATCCCGTTTGATCCGCGCGCGTAGCGCGGTGATACCAAATGCCAGATCGCCTGCCAGCTCTTTCAAAATTTCAACTTCCCTGTCATCGAATGCATCCACCTTGTCGGCATAGATGCCCAGCGCTCCAAGAGTCTGGCCTTCAGTGATTAACGGCAAGGCAATGATGGATTTATAGCCGCGCTGTATGGCTGCCTCCCGCCAGGGAGCGAACGCAGGGTCGCCGGGAATGCTGCGCGAAATGCACGGCTGCCCCGTGCGGATTGCGGTGCCGCCCGGGCCGCGACCGCGTTCGTTATCCGCCCAGGTAACCTTGACAGATTCAATGTATCCCGACTCGAATCCTGCATGGGCCACTGGGCGCACAGTCTTTGCCTCGTCCTGCTCCGCGAACCCGACCCACACCAGGCGATAACCGCCCACATCGACAGCAATCCGGCAGACCTCGTTCAACAGCGTCGCTTCATCCGTGATGTGAATCAGCGCCTGATTGGTGTCGCTGAGCATCCGCAGCGCACGGTTCACCCGGCTAAGCTTCTCCTCAGCCTGCTTACGTTCGGTGACGTCTCGACATACATATAGAATGGTACCACCCTTAATCGACACTCCTTTGACGGTAACCAGATAATCTCTTTTAGTTCCATCTTTTTGGGCAATCACAGCTTCGACGTTGGTGATTGTTTCCTGCCTGTTCAGATCTTCAATGTCGAACAGACTCTTGGGGTCGCTCAATAATGCGGCGATGTTGCCCATTGCCTGTATTTCCTCTGTGGAATAGCCAAGAATGTAAGGAATATTGGGACAGATAAAGGTAAACTTGCCGTCGGAATCAGTGATAAAAACCGGATCCATAATATTTGTAATTGTGATGCGGTGCAGTTCTTCGCTCTCCCGCAGGGCTTCTTCCACCTGCCTATGCTCGGAGATGTCGCGGATTATGCCCCGGTATGAGGTAATCACCCCGCTTTCGTCCTTAACTGCGGCTAAGGAGCAATGCGTAATCATTGTCTCGCCGTTCTTCCTCTTGACTACGACCTCATATTCGGCGGCACCCTGTGTGTTTACCAATGAAAGTATCCGCTTTCTGTCCGGTGGATGTGCATAGACGTCTCTTTCCAAATCGAGACTTAGTATTTCCTCTTTTGTGTCATAACCAAACATCATGACACCCTTCTTGTTCATATCGAGGATTCTTCCCATAGGAGAGGTGATGAAAAGTCCGTCGAAGGACTCTTCAAAGAGGGTCCTGTACTTCTCTTCACTCTTCCTGAGCAGCTCATCGATTTGCTTTCTTTCTGTGATGTCTTGAAAAATGCAGTGGGTCTGCTCAAACCGGCCCTGATTGTCACGGCCAATCTTCCCGTTAAATGAAACAAGAATAGTGGAACCGTCTTTCTTCACCATCTCGAACTCGACACCCCGGATTTCTCCTGTGTCCTTGAACCTCGGGAAATTTTCCCGGAAATGGTCAACCCAATTCGGATGCAGGAAATCGCTGAAATTCTTGCCAAGAACTTCCTCTCTTTTGTAACCCAGGGTGTTCAACCAGGTCTGATTCACTTGCAGAAAATTGCCATTTTCATCAAGAGACTGGTATGCCAATGGTGCCTGTTCAAGGTATCTTAAGTCAACCTTGCCCTTGCGCAGCGCCTCTTTCACATGATTGCGCTCGGATTCCGACTGCTCCAGCTCCGCGATCCTCTGCCTTAGAGAATCCAGTTCCTTGATCAGGGTCTGCTTTGTCTTGGATTGATCATTCATCGGGGCACCCCTTTGTTGAGATGACCTGTGCGGTTGGAAAGGTAACGAGTGATGAGCTATGCGTGGTTGAGACTCCTCAGTCAAAACCGTATATATTCTATATATAAGAATAAACGTTAAGTAGGATTTTTGTCAAGTGGAATAGTTACCGATAAACGCAGATTACCATCTGCAATCTTGAATATTTCAGCAAGCAAATCGATTGTGGATAACAAGGAAGAAAGTCGAAAAAAAAGCTGTCCAGGTTTAACGCATTTCTTCTTGTATCCAAATAACTGCCAAAATACAGCCTGCACATTTGTGCCTGGGTTTATCGTTGTTTTTGGTCTGCCGGCGTCTGCCCACAAGACCAGTTTAACGCGTTCAACTGACTTAACTATATGATGTAATATACTAATTAACGACACTGCCGATCATTTGCATGCCAGATTTTTGCTCGGTTGCGATGCCGTGTCCAGCTTGTTCTGGACCGTTTGCTTCAGATTTTCCAGGTCGATCATGAAGCTCCTCCTTTATAATTTCAAGAAGTCCGCAATACGGATGATCTTAATACCCTCGAAGGCAACAAGATCAAGGAGATGTTTATCGCCGGTCACAATTATCTCCGCACCAGCCCCTTGAGCGCATTCCAGAATCCGGTTGTCCGGTTCATCCGCCAGAATATTGATCTTTATAGAAGGTTTGATAACCTTCGCTGTTTTAGCAATATGCGTGATAGTAGCCTTGATAAGCCCGTCCCGCCAATGAAACTTTTCGCGCAGTTTCCCGGCCATTTCCGTCAGAATGGCAACAGATGTACAGACCTCGACCTTGCCTTCCAAAGCAAGCCCCCATGCCTGTTCCGCCTTTCCACCTCTGGTGATGAAAGCTGAAATATAGACATTCGTATCGAAGACGACATTTTGCACCTTATCGCCCCGCAAAGATGAGGCGTTCGATTTCCTCTTCCGAGATTTTCAGCTCTTTTGCCTTTTCAGCGCCATAATCTTGAAGGGCGAGGAATTCCTTTTTCAGCTTCTCCTGCTTGTAGAAAAAAAACATTTCGCGAAACAGGCCGCTGATCGTCTTCCCTTCCGTTTTGGCGATCTCCTTATATTCCTTAGCCGTATCAGGGGGAAGCGAGAGACTCATAACTACACGCTGACGTGAACCCATAAGGGCCTCCTTTGTATGACATGGTATGACCATAGCAGAATGGAGCGGCAAAGGCAATACAGAAAGAGAAAATAGCGGAGGTAATCGGGTCGTCAGACCCGCTTCCACATTAAACAGACATCGTTGCATATGCTTTCACGTGTTGAACCTTGACAGCTCTGCCAATCCATAATATTCTCTGCGCCGCAAACCCCACGGTTATAAAAACAATCTAAAAGGTTAAGTGTTTTATTCATTTCATGATGAAGCCGGAGCGTATCACAAGAACCGACAAAACTGGAAAAACCTACGACATTGTGATCGGTTGCACGGAAGATTTACCGTCTCTTCTTGAAATGTACCGCACATTTTCTCCCAGGCCCGCCTCTCAGGGACTTCCTCCTCAAGATTCTGAAACCTGTCATAACTGGGTGAAGAATCTTTTCGACATTGGTGAAAATATTTTTGCCTGGAGAGGCGATAGAGTTATTGGCCACGCTGCGCTGGTTCCAGATATGAGAGGGAAATCGGGTGAATTCGTCATCTTTGTTGATAAAAAAGATAGAAATCTCGGGATCGGGACGCACCTGACACGATTCACCCTGGAAAGGTACAGACAACTGGGTTTCGACACCATCTGGCTGACGGTAAACGTATCGAACGCTTTAGCTGTTAAACTCTACAGGAAGATCGGCTTTCAATACTGCGATATGGACGGCTATGAGAGGACGATGATCATTCAACTAAGATAACTTCCCAAGGGCTCTTCCTCCCCGAATTCGTTTTTTCCTTCCTGCACCCTTGATTGGAGCGCGTCCAGCAAGCCCCTTCTTGAGGCGAAGAGCCCCACCTTACAGAGCGGTGATCGATTATCTTTGAAAGAAATGATTAGGTCATCTAAAGCAATATGCAAAACTTCACACGGTAATGCTTAAGGCTGATCTCGGTCAAATTCAGATAAAGCTGGACTTTCGTATCTACGAGTCCGCAACCCATTCAAACTAATAAAGACGCAGAATACCGTTTGAAAGTTTCGATATGACAAGAAAGTAGACCTACCCTCCAATTTCATTTCACATACTTGCATTAGTCAATACGACTCAAGCTATAAAACTTAGGTGCGTCTCCTGAGGACTTTTCGTA
>JAPLJQ010000220.1 GCA_026388495.1 Deltaproteobacteria bacterium
ATGACATTGGATATGTTTAATTGCCGGAGTAATAAGTTCTCCGCAATATCGATTTTATGGTTTATTGAGCGATGAACAAGATTCTTGTTGTAGATGATGAATTGAATATGCGTCTCGTCCTGAAGACCTTGCTGAGCAAGGAGGGATATGAAGTCGTGACCGCATCGGACGGTCTTGAAGCCTTGAAGGTCCTCAAGAATAATGATGATGTAAAAGTCATTGTAACGGATATGAAGATGCCAAAACTTGACGGCATGGGCCTTTTGGATCGGGTCATCCGTGAATATCCGTCAACGCCTGTCATTATCATTACGGCCCACGGCACCATTGCCACGGCGGTAGACGCCCTGAAGAAAGGAGCCTTTGATTATATCACCAAACCCTTTGAGCAGGACGAGTTGAAAAGTATCATTCACAAGGCCGTCAAAACCCGGCGGTTGAATGAAGACGAGTTGTTACTCAGCCCTGAAGATATGGACAGGCAAGGGATTGTGGGCTCCAGCGAGGCAATGCAGGGAATCTACGATGACATTAAAAAGGTGGCGGGAACGACGACGACCGTTCTGATCACGGGAGAAACGGGTACGGGTAAAGAACTCATCGCCAATGCCATTCACAGAAACAGTCCCCGGAAAAACAATCCCTTTATCAAGATAAACTGTGCCGCCATTGCGGAAAATCTTATGGAAAGCGAACTTTTCGGCTACGAGAAGGGCGCCTTTACCGGAGCGGCATCAACAAAATCGGGGAGATTCGAACTGGCCGATAAAGGAACCCTCTTTCTTGATGAGATTGGAGAACTTCCCAGAGAAATGCAGGTGAAGCTCCTCAGGGTGATTCAGGATCAGGCCTTTGAGCGGGTCGGAGGATTGCGGACGATCAAGGTGGACGTGAGGTTGATTGCGGCGACGAACAGAAATCTCCTTCAGGATGTGAAGGACGGCATCTTCAGGGAGGATCTATACTACCGTCTTAATGTATTTCATACCCATGTGCCTCCGCTCAGGGAGAGAAAAGAGGATATTCTCTCTCTGACTGATTATTTTATGGAGAAATTCAATAAGAAACTGGATCGGACAGTGATGCACGTCGATTCGAGGGTGAAAGAAATATTTATCTGTTATGGCTGGCCCGGAAATATCAGAGAGTTGGAAAATCTTATGGAGAGGCTTGTGGTCGTGGCGAGAGGGGACACCATTGAACTTGAAGACATCCCCGCAGAATTGAAACTGGCCGCATCGGTCTCGCAGGTTTCCCGGCCGGATACCCTGGAAAAACCTTTCAAGGATGTGATGAAAAGCCACATGGAAGACGTGGAAAAACAGGCCATTATCCAGTGCCTGGAAGAGTGCGGCGGCAATGTCACGAAAGCTGCCCAGCGCCTGGGCTTAAGCAGGAAGGGGCTTCAACTGAAAATGATCAAATACAACCTCCGCAAATGAAAAGCGCTCGCTTTCAAATCGAAATAACCCCCGCCCGGATTCATCTTGACAAAAAAGAACGATCGTTCTATGTTCATAAAGACCTTGATAATGCCATTCTACTGTGGTCTAATTTCTAACATTCCGGAAACACATATAAAGCCACCCACTGGTGTCCCCGGAAGCAGAAAAAAAGGAGGACGAAACATGACCATGC
>JAPLJQ010000298.1 GCA_026388495.1 Deltaproteobacteria bacterium
AGAAAAAATATTAGAGGTGCATACAAAAAAGACTGTCTTGGCGGAAGATATAGCTTTTGCCGTGATAGCCAGGGGCACGCCGGGCTTTTCCGGCGCTGACATTGAAAATCTTGTCAATGAATCTGTACTTTATGCAGCAAGAACGGGAAAGGATAAAGTCACCATGAGTGATTTTGAGTTTGCCAAAGACAAGGTGCTCATGGGTGCGGAAAGAAGGAGTATGGTGATCAGCGATCTGGAGAAGAAAAATACGGCGTACCATGAATCAGGTCACGTGCTCGTAGCAAGACTTCTACCGGGAAGCGATCCAATACATAAAGTCACCATTATCCCGAGAGGGATGGCTTTGGGAGTGACGCAACAGTTGCCTGTGGATGAAAAACATACCTATCCCAAGAAATATCTTATAAACAATATCAACATCCTTTTAGGGGGAAGGGCAGCGGAGGAGCTGATCCTTAAAGACTTTACCACCGGTTCCGGAAACGACATTGAGCGGGCGACGACCCTTGCACGAAAAATGGTCTGTGAATGGGGCATGAGTGATGAAATGGGCCCGTTGAGCTATGGGAAGAAGGAAGAACAGATATTTCTGGGCCGCGACTTTGCGACGCATAAGGATTACAGCGAAGAAACAGCGGAGCGTATCGATAGAGAGATATCCAGAATCGTGTCAGAATGTTATGAAAAAGCAAAACAGCTTATTTCCGATCATATTGGTGTCCTCGACAGACTTGCCTCAGAATTGCTTGAAAAGGAGGTTTTGAATTCTACAGAAATCGATCAGATCATAGGGATAAAATCAGAGGAAACATGCGAAGAAAAACATCACGGGACTACCGCTTGAAATGTCTGCAACTGAGATCAACAGCCGAAGCTGCGGAGGTCTTGAAAAAGATAGAGGTAGATCCTTACGGCATCGAAGCGATGCTGTTTAAAATGGTAAACGTTAATATTTTACTTGAAGGAGTAGAATGTAAGGTAGCGAATATCATTAAACAAGAGATGCTTTCAATTGGCGGAGATGCTGCAGTTTCGAGATATTCGGTATCATGCAGCGTAAGGGAAACGGATGTTGTCATCATTGGAACAGTAAAACAGATTAATCGTTTTGCTGAGAAAATTTCCTCCCAGCCCTTCGGTTTGGTCAACATATACAATGCCATTAAACAGCTTCTGACGAATATCGAAAAAGACCAATTTATTTTAAAGACATACCACAGGGAAATGATCATTGGAGAACGTACCCTGATCATGGGAATTTTAAACGTGACACCGGATTCATTTTCTGACGGCGGTCGCTTCATGGCGCCCGAAGAGGCCATTGAACACGGGATGAAAATGGTTGAAAACGGTGCGGATATTATAGATATAGGAGGTGAATCATCAAGACCAGGCGCAGAACCTGTATCCTGTGAAGAGGAGATGGCAAGGGTGATTCCTGTAATCAAAGGTCTTGCCATGCGTATCAATGTTCCCGTTTCTATTGATACGACAAGAGCGGATGTTGCCAGAGAGGCCATAGAATACGGTGCTGAGATTGTTAACGACATCAGTGCTGTGACATCTGATGATCAGATGAAGTCCGTGATTGCCGGATCCGGAGCTGCAGTGATACTCATGCATATGCGCGGGAAACCGAAGGATATGCAAAAGGGGGATCTCTCATACAGATCGATTCGAGGAGATATCATTGAGTTTTTGAAGGAGCAAATAGCAGAATCGCATTCTGTCGGGATACCAGTGGAGGGGCTGATGATTGATCCTGGATTCGGGTTCGGTAAAACAGGAGATGATAATGTGAGGCTCCTGAAGTACCTTGCCGAGTTCAGAATGCTTGGAAGGCCGATTGTAGCAGGTGTTTCCCGAAAGGCATTCATCGGCAGAATAACCGGAGGAGAACCGTCGAATCGGGAAGAGGGCACGGCCGCCGCGGTAACGGCTGCCATCATGAATGGGGCAAATGTCGTCAGGGTACATGATGTCGGGGCGATGAAAAAGGTTGCAGCAATGGCCGATGCCATTGTCAGGGCGTAAGTTACATGATCTACGGGGTAGGCACAGATCTGGTCGATGTCATAAGAATCAGGAAGATCATTGAAAAATGGGGCGACCGATTCATTGGAAGGGTATATTCGCATGATGAAATCGATTATTGTCAGAAAAAAGCTTTCCCGACCATCCACTTTGCAGCCAGATTCGCGGCGAAGGAATCATTTCTGAAATCCCTGGGTATCGGATTGGGCATGAGGGTGGGTTTGAAGGATATCGAGCTGATCAATAATGAGCAGGGAAGCCCCTTCCTGAAGCTCCACAATCGGGCAGAGGAAATGCTTCGTGAAGCCGGGGTTACAGCCGTTCATGTCAGCCTCACCCATACAAGGAACTATGCGAGCGCCGTTGTCATCCTTGAGAAATAAAACATGAACCGTGTTCCGCTTTTAGTGACTGTAATCTCCAGGAACTCTGAAGACACGTTTTCAATCGGCAGGATCATCGGGGAAAGTTTAAATGCCGGAGATATTGTTGCCCTCTCGGGCGACCTCGGGACGGGGAAGACGTACCTGACAAAAGGCATCGCCAGAGGGCTTGGCGTATCGGAGCAGTATCAGATAACAAGTCCGACATATACCCTCATTAACGAATATCCGGGCAGACTTACGCTCTACCATTTCGACCTGTATCGGTTGGACACTTTTCTGGACATGATAAACCTGGGATATGAGGAATATCTTTTCGGAAAAGGTGTCAGTGTGATCGAGTGGGCTGAAAAGGCGAGTGATATTCTTCCGGATGAAACGATATTTATTTCGCTTACTTATCTTGATGAGAACCGGAGAAAGATGGTGATATCCGGCAATGATGAAAGGTTGTTAATCATTTCAAATGCTTTTAAAAATGGAGGTTATTAACAGATGGGCCTTGTCGTGCAAAAATATGGCGGCACGTCGGTAGCCGATCTCGGAAGAATCGAGAATGTTGCAAAGAGGATCATAATGACCAGGGATGCCGGTCATGATGTTGTTGTCGTATTATCGGCAATGGCGGGCGAGACGGACAGGCTGATTCAACTGGCACATAAAATCACGGATGATCCTCAGGAAAGGGAATATGATGCTCTCATTTCCACGGGTGAACAGGTTACCGTGGCCCTGCTGTGCATTACATTAAATAAAATGGGATACCGGGCAAAATCGTTCCTGGGTTTTCAGGTAAAAATTCTGACGGATCAGACATACAAGAAGGCCAGGATCATTCAAATTGACACAGAGGCAATCAGGAGAGAGCTTCAGGAAGGGGTTATTGTTGTCGTTGCGGGCTTTCAGGGCGTTGATCA
>JAPLJQ010000265.1 GCA_026388495.1 Deltaproteobacteria bacterium
ATTCGTTTGGCCTCAATATTTGGTGGAACCTCAACATATTGAGGGATACCTTGAAGGGAGTCAGGTGGCTTAATCTGGCTCCTTTTACATGAGCCAACGTTTTTTCATGAGGAGATGTGCGAAGAAAAAGGTTAATAACCCGACTAAAAGCAAATATATCCATTCCAGAGATAGATTTGATATTCTGCCTCCCTCTAAGAGGATTGATTTAAGCGGCTCATAAAACTGGTAGGAAGGTAAAAAGGGAGCAACGGCCGTTAATCTTTGTGAAAAATCCGCTAACGCAGAAGGGAGCAGATGGGGTAGATAGAAGATAACGCCTAAAGTTCTGGCGCTGGCCTGATTGCGGCATAAAAAACCCAAAAAGATTCCGTAAGAGCTGAAACAGAAACTGCCAACCCCTAAAAATGCAACATAACTCCAGACATTTCCAAGATCAAATTTACCCAGCAGATGGAGGAACAGGACTGCTATGAAAATTAAAATCATGCCTAAAAATAATTTAGCAATAAGCCACTCAATTTCGCGCATGGGAGTTTGCAAAAGAGCAAGAAGTAATTTTTTTTCCTTTTCTTCGGCAACTTGCGCGGGCATTATAATGAAGCTTACCAGTAAAACCAACATGAGAATCCAGGTCGGCAAAGTTTGTTTTTCAATCCCACCTTCCTGAAGAGGCTTAATATCAGAAATCCAGTTTATATCTTTTCCTTCTACTGCTTTTTGTAATGCTAAAAAGCTCTCCACTATTGAAAGGGTTAGTAAAGACTCTTTTTTTAAAACGACAAGAACTAAACTGTTTTGTTCTTTTTCAGATCTTAATAACAGGCCGTCTATTTTTTTTTCTTTTAACCACCTTTTGCCTTCCTCTTCATCAGAAACGCGACAAACTGTAAATACGCTATCGGCTGATTTAATGGTTTGCAGAATAACAGGAGCATACATTTCTTTTTGAATAAGTCCGATATTAATTTTTTTAAAGTCTGTTGCTGCCGTATCTACTAACTTCAAAGAGAAAAAAACAAAAAAAGGTATAAAAAGAATCAGGTAGATTGTCTTATTCTTAAATGCAATGGCTAAATCATTCAAAGTCAATGTAATGATATTTCTTATCATCATAGGTATAGCTTTTCATGAATTTCTGATTGGAAATATTTTTGGGGTGAACCATCGAAGACCAAATTTCCCTGATGCAGTACAATGATGCGCGTTGCAAGGGTTTTTATCTCTTCAGGTCGATGGGAAGTAAAAATGATTGTTTTTCCTGAAGAATGAAAATCTTTCAGCATTCTATAAATCTCTTTCGTCATCTCAAAGTCTATACCCGATGTAGGTTCATCAAAAAGAAGCACAGGTGGATCTGCTAAAAGAGCGCGCCCAATGCTTACCCTTTGCCTTAACCCTTTTGATAAAACCTGTATCTTGTTCTTACGAAAAGGCAGCAAATCGAATTCCTTAAGAATTTCTTCTATCCGTAAAAAAGGGACTTGAAAAAGACGAGCAAATATTTTGAGATTGTATTCAACGGAAAAGAAATCGAAAAGATTAGGAGTTTCCGGGACAAAGCCAACTTTCCTCACAACAGCCAATCTATTTTCCAGATTGATTCCGTCCACCAAAACTTGTCCACTGTCGGGAAGGAGGCAACTTGCTAACATTTTCAAAAGAGTAGATTTACCTGCTCCGTTGTGCCCGACGACGGCAATCAGTTCCCCTTTTTCCACCTCAAGACTAAGCGGTAGAAGTCCTCTTTTTTCATTATAAACTTTTGTAAGATTATGAATCTCGATCTGCATAAAATAATGTCCTGTTATCCGCCTTAAACCAGTGATGACTTTGACCGGATCTGTAAAAGTCATCAGTTAAAATGGCCCCATGATTTTATTAGCCGGCAATGCAGCAAGCAAGGATATTGGCATGGAGGGATGGCAACGAATGACATTATCAGACGTTGTCATCCCTCAGAAGGCCATCGACATGGCCGGTGGTAACGTAAAGTATTTTGCATAAGATTCTTATGTTCGCTGATGTAAATAGATAATCGCAAACACTAAAACAACACACAACAAAACTCCAATGACGAATCCCATTTTCCCCTCCTTGAATTGTTTTTTTTATATCCTCGTTTTCTCGTAAAAGATGACGCACCCTTTAAATGACCTTAAAATAAATGACAAGAACTCACTTTGGGGCGAGATGACAAGGATCATAAAAACAGTAACTGCAAATGGCCTGCCAAGAGCTGAAGGAAAATCAGAAGTTTTGATTCATCCTTTAATAACAGGGGATTAGATTAACAGGAGAGAACAGGAGAAAAGCATGAACTGCCTCGTTTGGCCTCAATATTTGGTGGAACCTCAACATGTTGAGGGATACGTTGAAGGGTGGTGGACAGTTTAACAGGCTGTTCAAAAAGGTTTAGACGCAAGGTGCGCTAGGATCGAGCAGCGGAGCGTACTTTAGGCGTACGTGAGCAGCGAGAGCCGAAGCGCAACGCAGCAGATGAGCCTTTTTCAACAGCCTAATCCGGTTCTTTTGTCTCCGGCCGGATTATCCCGAGCTTATGCATCCTCGCTCTTAAGGTACGCCCAGGATCGCTGCGGCCCCGTCCTTTCCCTCGATGCGCCATCGGGTTTGAGAAAGGATTTTAAGAATTTGGTTTCGCTCCGTCTCTTCCAATGTCCTCATAGTAGACGACAATGGGGGGAATGAAATCTCCAGTTTATCTGCCAGATGCAACACCGGCCCGGGGCACAAGATCACAGCCCGTTCGATGATGCTTTCCAGTTCCCGGACGTTCCCGGGCCACGGATAATCCTGCAACGCCTTCATCGACTCCTTCTGGATCGACTTGATCTGTTTGCCCAATTTCCTGGAGTATCGTTCTATAAAGGCCTGAGCCATCAGCGGGATGTCTTCTTTCCGCTGCCTAAGTGGAGGGACAGTGATGGGGAAGACGTTAAGCCGATAGTAAAGGTCCTGCCGAAACCGGCCTTTGCGGACCTCTTCCTCAAGGTTTCGATTGGTCGTTGCCACAATCCGTACGTCTACTTTTATTGTATGGGACGAGCCCAGGCGCTCAAACTCGTTATGCTGAATCACCCGGAGCAGCTTGGCCTGCAACTCCAGCGGCAGCTCCCCGATCTCGTCCAGGCAAAGGGTGGAACCATGGGCGACCTCGAACCGACCGACCTGCCGGGTATCGGCCCCGGTAAAGGCTCCCTTTTCCCTGCCGA
>JAPLJQ010000008.1 GCA_026388495.1 Deltaproteobacteria bacterium
GCGGTCTTGCAGGCCTTTCCAGGTACATGAGATCCAACATGCTTGAGGTAATCCGGCAGGATTACATTATGACAGCCAGAGCAAAGGGTTTAAGTGAAAGGGCCGTTATTTACAGGCATGCCCTCAGAAATGCCCTCCTCCCTGTGATTACGATTCTCGGACTGTCCGTCCCCGGTCTTATCGGCGGCAGCGTCATTTTCGAGACCATCTTTGCCATTCCCGGTATGGGGCAGTTATTTTACATGTCCGTCATGGCGAGGGATTATCCGGCGGTGATGGGTATTCTATTCATCGGCGCCGTGCTGACCCTTCTGGGGAATCTCATTGCCGATGTATCTTACGCCCTGGCGGATCCGCGAATCAGGGTGTCCTGAAAAGGAGAGCTTTGAAAATTCGTATGACAGCATGACATTTCATTCACAAAAGTGAAACGTATCAGGATGTTGAAGGATCATTGATGAAGACGGATTTCTGGAAGAGATTTTCAAAAAATAAAATGGCCTTTGCGGGGAGTGTGTTTGTGGCCCTGTTGTTTATCGTTTCCATCTTTGCGCCATGGATTGCACCCTGCGATCCGAACCAGATTAATCTTCAAAGGGTTCTGATGCCGCCTTCGGGGGATCACTTTTTTGGAACCGATCAACTGGGGCGGGACGTCTTCTCCCGCATGATATGGGGGGCCAGAATTTCCTTAAAAGTGGGGTTTGTGGCCACGGGCATAGCCATCCTGATCGGTGCGGTCCTGGGCGCCGTTTCAGGATTCTATGGCAGGTGGGTCGATGCCGTCATCATGAGGTTTGTGGACATCATGCTCTGCTTCCCCGCATTTTTCCTGATCCTGGCGGTGATCGCCCTGCTGGAGCCGTCCATCTGGAACATCATGATCATCATCGGTCTTACCGGCTGGATGGGAATCACGCGCCTCGTCCGGGCAGACTTCATATCTCTGAAGGAGAGGGATTTTGTCTTGGCGGCAAGGGCCATTGGCGCCGGTGATTTACGGATTATTTTCGTCCATATTTTGCCCAATGCCATGGCGTCCATTCTGGTTGCGGCAACCTTGGGGGTTGCCGGTGCGATTCTGACGGAATCGGCGCTCAGTTTTCTGGGTATCGGTGTACAGCCGCCGACGCCAAGCTGGGGGAACATTCTCACCGCCGGTAAGGACAATATCGATATAGCTTGGTGGCTTTCTCTTTATCCGGGTATGGCCATTCTTGTCACGGTTCTCGGTTATAACCTTCTTGGAGAAGGGATCAGGGATTCCCTCGATCCGAGACTCAAAGGATCATGATGATGCCGTCCCTCAGTCCATCAGCAGCACAGATCTTATGAGTTTTTCTGTCGTGCACTGTCCGTTGGTGAGTTGAGCAAACGGGTGTTCGCCACCGAAAGATTCCCGCATTATTTCGACGGGAGTGAGTCCCTGAGACTCAAGTGTTTTTGCCTTTTTTGAAAGCTCCTCCAGATAATGGATACACGACAGAAGGGCCTGCCTGCCGTCTTCTATGATTCTGCCGATGGAAGTAAATAATCCTGACCCCGTCTTGGTTTAAGCAAACCCGTTACCAGATGATACAGAGCAAACAGTTCCAGAGAGAAGGGCAGGTACCCCAGGTAACCCGCCAGCGGCATTTCAAAGATATGAGGAAAATTAAAAAATGGTATCCGGTAAATCCATTTGGGATAAGAATAATAATTCCACATCTCCCAGAAAAAACCGCACAGAAGACATCCGGCACAAAGGGCCAGTACCGGTCTCCAGTCACCCCTGGCGATATCCTGAAGCAAGGATCGATTCCCGAGCCAGACATTGAGAGGTTCAAGGATGAAATAGACGGAAATCCAGACGAAGGGGAAGAAATAAAGAGGCCAGAGCAGCGTCAGGGCAAGCATGATCCAGCCCGCGGCGAAGAGAACGGCCGGAGTGGAGGGATGGAGGGGAATTTTCATGCCGTATCGTTTTTTCCTGATCCACGGGAAGGTCCCGGCAAGTTCAGCGGTTCCGAAGACGGCGGGCATGACTGTTGAAAAGCTCAGGGATGACAGCAGAAAGTACTCAACATCTGAGAAGGATTGCTCGCCCACGTAATACCAGTTTTGAGTACGCCAGTTTATGACTTCAAAAAGCCACCAGGCCGGCGCCGAAATGAAAAAAAGACCCACATAGGCGGCAGGATTACGCATCAGCAGGGAGTGCCCCGTTCTTGTAAAAACAAGGGCGTCAACGGTGAGACAGAAGCCCAGCCACAGGGGGAAAAATCCCCAATGCGTGCGCAGTCCGGAAAGAGACCAGTTTAAAATCCAGAAAATGATGATGAGACCCAGGCCAAACCAACCGTATACCGGCCAGAATCCTGTCCGTGATGTGAATTTTATTTTCATTTGATCCAACCTAATGAAGCTGAAAGCCTCAAGTAATGGGATATGAAGAAAAATAATCGAATTTGGTGCTCCATGTCAAGGCGTTTGCGTTCCCTCTGATAAACGCCTGTCAACGTCGCCCATCTGAGTATTAGTTGAAAAAAGAAAAAAAATATAATAGATAATCATGCCTGCATCATAATCTGTAAACTGGGAGGTAAATATATGGAGAAACATCTGACTGATTGCGAAGGCGACTATGACAAGAGAATTCTCGTGAGAAAAATACTAAATGGTGAAATTTCGGAGGAGAAACTCGAGAGGTATCTTTCGGAACTTCCTGATGTATCTTCCTGTGCGGAGGAAATTATGATCGAGTAATCGATATGTTGATTGATTCTCATTCCCATCTGGAAATGGATGACTTTGACCGGGACAGAGATGAAGTGATCAGAAGGGCAGGGCAGGCGGGAGTCGACGTGATCATAACGGTAGGAACGACTCTCAGCGATTGTAAAAAAGCCGTGTCGATTGTTCGTCAGTATGGAGCGGTGTATGCGGCCATCGGCATCCACCCCCACGAGGTCAAGGATATCGATAATACGACCTATGACGATCTGAGGGAACTGTCGAAAGGGGATAAGGTTGTGGCTTATGGAGAAATCGGGCTTGATTTTTTTCGCAATTTATCTCCAAGGGACGTGCAGATCAGAAGATTCGGTGAACAATTGGAATTGGCAGGCGAGGTGGGGTTGCCCATTATCATTCATGATCGCGACGCCCATAAGGAAATCCTTGAGATGCTGCGGGGGTGGAAGGGGAAAAGGGGAGTCATCCATTGTTTTTCGGGCGATTTCGGGATGGCCCGGAAGTGCCTTGATATGGGGTTCTACATATCCATCCCCGGGGCGGTTACCTTTGGAAAATCCGAAAAGCTCCAGGATGTGGTAAAAAGAACACCCATTACAGGTCTGCTGCTGGAGACGGACGCCCCCTATCTGACGCCCCATCCGAACCGGGGGAAGAGAAACGAACCGGCCTATGTTGTCCATACGGCGAAGAAGGTCGCCGATATAAAGGGATTGACTTTTGAACATGTTGCGAGCGTCACATCTGAAAATACGAGGGATCTCTTTGGTATTGCATAGAAATTATTACAGGACAGATGCAAGGAACCCCGTCAGATTGGTTTTCCTAAAGGGTGTTCGGATAAGGGTCATATCCCGAGATGAGAGGTATGGCTCTTTTTTTAGGGCATTATCCGGAGAGAGGGTCGGACATTGAGAAAAATCCTGTTTGTGGTTACCGGTGGCGCGATCGGCTCCCTTCCGTATTTCCGGTCAAAAGTGGCGGAATTGAAACCGGCCGGAATTATATGTGCAGACAGCGGGGCGGGCCACCTTTACCCTATCGGCCTTATCCCGGATATCATAATAGGGGATATGGATTCTCTCGGAACTGAGTTGCTGAATCACTTCAGGGAGCAGGGAAGCAGGATCATCACATATCCGGAAGCAAAGAACGAGACGGATACGGAACTGGCTTTAGATTATGCCATCGGCATGGGGCCCGATGACATATATGTCTTTGGCGCCTGTGGCACCAGGATTGATCATACTCTGGCAAATCTGTCACTCCTCGTACCGGGTATAAAAAGTAATGTAAAGATAACATTGATCGATGAGTGGTGCGAGATTTTTATGGTTTCCGGCAAACATGTCATTGAAGGCGAGGCGGGGCAGACCGTATCCCTTTTGCCTTTTTCCGGTACGGTAACGGGTATTACCCTGGAAGGGTTTGAATATCCCATCGAAAATGGCGTGATGGAAATCGGAAAACCTTACGGCGTCAGTAATCGATTGAAGTCCTCAAAAGGCGTCATTACAATTGGTTCAGGTCATCTTCTCGTGATCAGATATTTCAAGGCAGGACTTTTTCCCTGAGGTGCTTTATGAAACCAGTGAGCGTTTTGACCATTGCCGGTTCGGATTCCAGCGGCGGGGCAGGAATACAGGCGGATCTGAAAACGATCACCGTTCTGGGCGGTTTCGGGATGAGCGTGATTACTGCACTGACGGCTCAGAACACCCTGGGGGTTCAGGGTATTTATGACGTATCGCCGTATTTTGTGGAAAAACAGTTTGAATCGGTGATGTCCGACATGGGTGTTGATGCCGCCAAGACGGGGATGTTGGCCAATGCTGCCGTGTTACAGGTGGTGGCTGATAATATTAGGAAATATCATATAGAAAAGCTTGTGGTGGATCCGGTGATGGTGGCCAAAGGCGGAATGTTGCTGATTCGGGGTGAGTTCAGGAAAACACTGATCAGGGAACTGATTCCTTCAGCCCTTATTGTGACTCCCAATATTCCTGAAGCGGAAGTTTTGGCGGAAATACACATCACCTCTGTGAGTGATATGAAAAAGGCAGCCAGGATCATTCATGGTTTTTGCGTAAAAAATGTCGTCGTTAAAGGGGGACATCTCTCCGGGGATGCCGTCGATGTGCTTTATGATGGAAGACACTTTCATGAGTTTGCCTCTGAACGGATCGGTGAAGAAGGGATACACGGGACGGGATGCACCTTTTCCGCTGCAATCGCCACCGGACTCGCGAAAGGCAAGAGTGTTCTTGATGCCGTAGAAGAAGCAAAGGCCTATATTACAGAGGTCATCAGATATGCCTGTTATATAGGCGGCGGTCACAGAGTGATCAATCATAATGTTTCCGTCAAAAAATGTCATCTCGACCGCAGGGAGGAATCTTAAGATTCCTCGTTTTCCTCTAAATGACAAGGTATGGATTTTAGATTGCTGAATGAGAAGTGTGATTTTAAGAAAACCGGCGTCCTACGACACGGCGGTGCAAATTGTATCAACGTTGAGTTCCGCGGGGCATGAGGCCTATCTCGTCGGCGGATGCGTACGGGACCTCCTGAGAGGCGTCGAACCTCTGGATTATGATATTGTGACATCAGCCCGACCGGAGGATGTGTGTTCCTTGTTTCCCCATACGGCGCCGGTAGGGGCAAACTTCGGCGTCATCCTTGTCATCGAGGAAGGACATCACTATGAAGTGGCAACGTTTCGCTCCGAAGGGGGTTATGAGGATGGTCGCAGACCGAATCGCGTAGCGTTTACAACGGTTGATGAGGACGTTTTCCGCCGCGACTTTACCATAAACGCCCTTTTCATGGATCCTAAAACGAAGAATATCGTTGATTATGTCGGCGGCCGCGAGGACTTAAAGAACAGGATTATCCGTAGCATCGGTGATCCGGAAAAACGTTTTTCTGAAGATTATTTACGAATGCTTCGAGCCGTTCGTTTTGCCGCCAATCTTGATTTCGAGATTGATTCTGGCACCTTTGGCGCCATCAGAAATCACGCATCCGCGATACACCGTATCAGCGCGGAACGTATCCGTGACGAATTGACGAAAATCCTCACGCATGGAGGTTCGCGTCGCGGCATGGAAATTCTTGCCGCAACAGGTCTCCTGGAACAGGTTCTTCCCGAAGTGAGCGCCCTCCGAGGGGTCAAGCAACCGGCTGAATTTCATCCCGAGGGTGATGTATGGGAACATATCCTGCAGATGCTGGCAATGCTGCCCTCGGGTGCGGGGGTTGAAAACGAATCATGCCTGGCATGGGGCATTGTCATGCATGATATCGGGAAAGCCCTTACATATACTGAAGATACATCAGGAATTCATTTCCACGGTCATGTCCGGGAAGGGGAGAGATTTGCCGAGGATATCATGCGTCGCCTCAGATTTTCCCGGGCAGAGGCGGAAACCATCCTTGCCCTTATTCATTGTCATATGATGTTCATGAATGTTAAAGAAATGCGCCCCAACCGGTTGAAGCGGTTCCTCGGAATGCCCCATTTTGAGCTTCACCTTGAACTGCACCGTCTTGACTGTCTCGGCAGCCACGGATCCCTCGATAACTATGATTTCTGCCGGGCCAGGCTGATTGAAATCGCAGAGGAAGAATTGCATCCTCCGCGTCTCCTCAGCGGGAGAGATCTCATTGACATGGGGCTTCATCCCGGTCCCCTGTTCAGTAAGATTCTGCGCGCCGTCGAAGATGCACAGCTTGACGGGGCCATATCCACTTCGGATGAGGCGCGCAGAATGGTCATGGATCATTGGGGTAATCACCGCTCCCATTGATCTGACATGAAACATTTCCTTGCCGGGAAACTTTGCCCGCAGGAAGGGGATACTTACGGGGTGAGGACATGGGAATCATTCAAAGTTGTGTAGCGCTGACGGGATTACAGGAGGGGTGTTGTACATCAAGAGGTCAGAATTCCATAACCGGAGATTTTTCCTGGGCGTTATGGTTCTGGTATTGGCCGTTGTGATCCTGGCAGGCTGTGGAACCAGGCGAGCCTATCGTCCCCGGTTACCCGTGGAAAAGCAACTGACGCGGATGGGATATACCATCCAGGTCGGAGCGTTCTCCATGGTGCAAAACGCAGCCCGGCTGACGGAATTGCTTCGTGATCGGGGGGTGGAGGCTACCTACTTTGTTGCCGGTAAGGGTCTATACAAGGTCCGTTTTGGTAACTTTCCGTTGAAGTCAGAGGCTGCTGAAAAGGCGGAAAGTCTTAAATCGGCGGGGATCATTGATGGATATTATATTGTCAGTCCCGATGAATATGCCGTTGCCAAAAGACAGAAATACGGCAACCAGTATCTCAGAGAAGAAATTGTGAAAACAGCTCGGAGCTTCGTCGGTGTTCCTTATCTCTGGGGCGGATCTTCTCCGGATGCGGGATTTGATTGCAGTGGATTGACGATGACGGCCTATCAGCTCAACGGACTCGATCTTCCCCGTTCATCGAGGGAACAGTATGACACAGGTATCCCCGTGGAACTGGATCATCTGTCAAAGGGAGACCTTGTTTTCTTTGCAACTTCCGGTGGCGATAAGGCCTCGCATGTCGGTGTCTATGCCGGTGAAGGTCGATTCATTCACGCACCCGGCAGAGACAAAACCATCCGCGTGGATTCCCTTTCCGGGAGTTATTTCAGAAAGCGGTATATCGGTGGAAGAACCTACCTGTAGCCGGGTTTTGCTTGATCCGCATATAGTGAAGCGTTTAATAAAGATACATTGGAATGTCAGAAAAACTTTTTAAAATTGGTAAGTTGTTGAAAAACGGCCGGGTTGTCCTCTTGTGCGTATGGATTTTTTTTGTTTGCGGCTGCGCGGCGATGGTAGATTATCTGCCCGCTCCTCCCGAATCGATGTCCAGAATCGAGTTGAAAGGGCCGTATGATAAGGATATCCCGGAAAAATACGCCGGCCAGTTGAGAGGCGCCAGTATCGCAATGGACTGGGCTATTCCCTATATCTTCATGAGTATCGGTGTGCATTTTGAATCGTTGGGTGATGCGGAAAGAGCCCTCCATTTCCTTGATCGATCCATCGATGAATTTAGAAAGCGAAAGGATCTGCATGGGGAAGGGAGTTCGACAACCAGAAAAGTCTTTGTTCTGAATGAATTCGGTCGCAGCCAGGAGGCATTCAACCTGATCAGAGAGAGGGAAAGTGTGTGGAAAACGCTTCCCATGAGTGCCTTTGTATCTCACAATTACGGACATTATTTCCTGATGAACGGAGATTATGCGAAGGCGTCTGATTTTTTCAGAAAGGCCATAGCGGCAAATCCTAATTACCAGGACTTCAATCTCATGATGCTGAGGCGTGATGCGGAGCTGGAGCTTGGCATATCCGTCATCCTTGCGGACTATGTTCCGCAGATGTCAAAAAAATATTCTCTACTCGATTTTGATCAGGCTATGATGGATACGATCAGGACGCATGTCGATGAAGGCATTGCCCATCTGAATCACGTCCTCGCTCTGAACAGGGACATCAGGGGGACAAAAATCGGGCGATTTACGCCCGAAGTCGTTTTCCAGATCATGGAGTCCAATGTATACAATTTTTTGGGACTGGCCAGCGGTATCAAGGCAAACTGGCAGGATTCATATAAGTACCTGGCCACATCTTCAGAAGTTGCCCGAAAAGCCGGTTTCCGGATCGGCGAGATCGACAGTCTCTTTTTTCTCAATCAGGTCTATCTATTAGAAAAAAATGTGACAGAGGGTAAGAAGGCGGCAGAACGGTTCAACGCAATGGCCGACAGATATCGTTTACCCTTCTATCAGGTGTGGGCCAAGTTTATCCTTTCCCGGTATTATATAGGTTTTGGCGATACCGTAAAGGCAATCAGTATCCTTCAGGAAGCAGTCGCCGTTATTGAACGGCAGCGATCCGCCCTCACGACGGATATCCTGAAGGAGACCTATTTGCATAACAGACAGGCC
>JAPLJQ010000161.1 GCA_026388495.1 Deltaproteobacteria bacterium
CATGGTTGGCCAGTAAATGCCGTGGGGTTTGAGAATATCCTTTGCGATCAGATGCTGGGCGACGGGCCAGAATGTCGTATAATTGTCCCCATCGGGATAGCCCAGGGCCGTGACATAGTTGATCAGGGCGTCAAACCAGACATAGGTCACATACTGCTCGTCGAAAGGAAGAGAGATACCCCATTCCAGTCTGCTTTTCGGCCTTGATATGCACAGATCCTCAAGCGGTTCCCTCAGAAAGGCCAGGACTTCATTTCTATACCGTTCCGGTCTGATAAAATCAGGATGATCATGGATATGCCCGATGAGCCAGTCCTGATATTTGCTCATCTTGAAGAAATAGTTGCTTTCCTTCCGGTATTCGGGAACGGTCTGATGATCGGGACAGAGGCCTTCCACCAGTTCTTTTTCCATGTAGAACCGTTCGCAGCCCACACAATAAAAGCCCTCATAGTTTCCGAAGTAGATATCTCCGGATTCATAGACTTTCTGAAGAATCAGCCTGACCGTATCCACATGGTTTAAATCGGTTGTTCTGATGAAATAGTCGTTCGTGATGGCAAGGTTCGGCCAGAGATTTCTGAATTGGGCACTGATATGGTCAGCGTAGTCCTTGGGGGTGGTATTGGCCTTTCGGGCTGCTTCGGCTATTTTGTCACCGTGTTCATCCGTCCCGGTCAAAAAAAATGTTTTATAACCGGATAGCCGGTGATACCTGGCAAGGACATCGGCCACAATCGTGGTATAGGCATGGCCAATGTGGGGCGGTGCATTGACATAATATATCGGCGTCGTGATAAAATACTTTTTATCCACAAAAAATCCCTCTCTTTAAGAAATGAAGTCCCCCGCCCACAAAGCGAGACCTTTGAATTTCTCCCGAAACTCAGCAAATCGTCATTCCTGCGAAACAGAAATCCAGTTCTTTCAAGACCTTCTGGATTCCCGCTTTCGCGGGAATGACAAAGTGGGGGTATCTTTCAAAGGTTTCAAAGCGGGGATTCCCGGCAAGGGAAAAATGCTACAGGTCACTTATATCGATGGTAATTTCTCTGCCGTCTTCCAGTTCAACGGCGATTTCCCCCTGGAGAACATTCTGCCTGATGACCTTCCCCCGTCCCTCGGGAGTGATGATCGTCTTCCCACACCTTGGAACATGCTTTTTCATATCCTGATAGGCTTCAAATTCAAAGGCCAGACAGCACATGAGTCGCCCGCAGAGCCCTGAAATCTTCTCCGGATTCAAGGACACACTCTGTTCTTTGGCCATCTTGACAGAAACCCGATCAAGATTATGGATCAGAGTGGCACAACAGACCTCTCTGCCGCAGACACCCATGCCTTTTACCATACGGGCCTCCTGCCTTGCGCCGATCTGCCTCAATTCAATCCTTGTCTTGAACATCTGGACCAGATCCTTGACGAGTTCTCTGAAATCAACCCGGTTTTCCGCCGTAAAATAAAAGATGATCTGGGTCTTATCGAAAAGACAGTCCACCTCAATCAATTTCATGAGGAGGTTCCGCTCTCTGATTCTATCCAGGCAATACTGACGGGCCTCCATTTCGAGCAATTCATTGTCTTTTTTAATTTTAAAATCTTCCTCGGCCATTTTACGGATGACGCTCTTTAAGTTGATGGGCAACGTGTAGAGAGGTTCTGCCTTGATATCCGTTGCAGCCGTACCCATGGCCATACCATGTTCCGTTTTGACAATCACCTGATCGCCCTTCTTCAACGGGAGATCACCAGCATCAAAACTGTATATTTTATTATCTTTTTTGAACTTGACCCCAATAATATTTTTCAAAAATACAGACTCCTCACAATGAGAGATTTGAATAATTGTCACAATGCCGAATGTGTCATTCCGTACTTGATACGGAATCCAGTCGAATAGTTTCTGGATCCTGAATCAAGTTCAGGATGACAAACATACTTGTCACTTTATAACTTTATACTTTATAACTAGTCCTCGACCGCCCACCGGTGTTCGTTCTTGCGAATGAACCAGTGAGCCGCGATGCCGGAAGCGATGCCCAGAAGCGCGCCGGCCACAGTGTCGGAAGGGTAATGTAGGCCGGCTCCGATCCGGCCGATTGCGACCAAAACCGCCATCAGGAAAAGA
>JAPLJQ010000208.1 GCA_026388495.1 Deltaproteobacteria bacterium
GGGCGTTGTTCCCGTCGATATATCATTAGCAAACAGGATCATGGCAACACATGACTCGATTTCCCATATTCCCGCTGCCCATTTACAAGAACACTCCGTTGAAATTCAGCTGCCCTTTCTTCAGGTAGCTCTTGGAGATTTCAACTTTATTCCTCTTGTCATGGGGGACCAGAGTCAGCATACCTGCGAGGTCCTGGCTGATAGCATCTGTGCTGCTGTTGAAGGCCGGAAAGTTCTTGTCGTGGGAAGTTCAGACCTTTCACATTTTCATTCTTATGATACGGCGGCAAAACTTGATCATGTGGTGATATCCCGGATAAAGAATATGGACGGGCAAGGTCTCTTAGGGGATCTGGGAAATGACGCTTGTGAGGCTTGTGGTGGTGGGCCCATGGTTGTTACCATGATGGTTTCGAAAAAACTGGGTGCAAATGGCGCTGAGCTCTTAAAATATGCCAATTCCGGGGATGTAACCGGGGACAAGAAGAGTGTTGTCGGGTACGTATCGGCTGCTTTTTACAAAAAAAATGCGATGTGATCTTTTAAATGAATTGAAACATAATTTTCTTCCTTAGTGTTTCTTGTAATAAAGGCAGGCTGACGGCTATTTCCTGGGGGGACAGACGTGGTTCTGAGGGATGAGGAAAAGGATGTTCTTGTTGATATCGTGAAAAAAACCATTCAATGTAAACTGGATGGCAAGATATCTCCTGGATTTCAAACAGAATCAGAAACCCTGAAAGAAAAAAGCGGGGCGTTTGTCACTCTTAAGAAAGATGGGCGCTTGAGGGGCTGTATCGGGTATATAGAGGCCCAAAAGCCTCTGTATAAAACTATTGAAGAAATGGCTATTGCAGCGGCTTTCAATGATCCAAGATTCCCCCCCCTGATGCGTGATGAGTTAGAACGTCTGACCTTGGAGATATCTGTGCTGACCCCTCTGAAAATCATCAAGGACATTAGTGAGATAGTAGTAGGGGTGCACGGAATATATATCGAAAGAAGCAATCGCTCCGGGCTTCTGCTGCCCCAGGTGGCCATCGAATATAAATGGGATGTATGGACTTTCTTAGAAGAAACCTGTTGCAAAGCAGGACTTTCGCCGGATGCATGGAAGGATAAAAATACCAAGATCTCCATATTTTCCGCCGATGTCTTCGGCCGGCACTGGTAGGACTACCTCACAAAGGCGTGATCTGAATGGTTCCATTCCTTTAAAGGTGCAGGGAGACAAATCATAAAAAATAATTGAAAAATATTTATTGACAAACGAAAATGTAGTAACTATTATCCACAATTCGCATTCAGGAATACAATGCGATGTATGTGTGCCGCGGGTGATTGTTGCTGGTGGTGCGCTCCGTTTCTGCATGAGATAAAAGGACGGGGGCACTGTTTACAATACTATTAGCTGGCGTAGCTCAACAGGTAGAGCAGCTGATTTGTAATCAGCAGGTTGCGGGTTCGAGTCCCATCGCCAGCTCCATTGCCAGTTGCGATAATATGGACTGGAGGGGTACCCGAGTGGCCAAAGGGAGCAGACTGTAAATCTGCCGGCTAAGCCTACGGAGGTTCGAATCCTCCCCCCTCCATCATGTATATGGCCGGAAGCGCCTTTCGTATGTCCGCCTTAACAGGTGGAAAAAAGGGATGCATCATAAATAAAGATGGTTTCCTGAACGGAAATTCCGCCCTGAGTGCGGGGGATTCGCCATTTGTGGACGGTTCTGGGAAGGCAGTATCATAAGATATGTCACCTTTTGTTTGGGTGAGCGGGAATAGCTCAGTGGCTAGAGCGTCAGCCTTCCAAGCTGAGGGTCGCGGGTTCGAATCCCGTTTCCCGCTCCATTTTTTTTGTGGGTTTGACTATCTGATATGTCTTGCAGATTAAACGGCATGCACCTTACGATCGATAGGCTGAGTGGTAAAGAGCACGAGTCAAGGAGTAAACAGACCGTCTTTTTAAAAAAGATCGTCAGCCCACGTAGCTCAGTCGGTAGAGCACATCCTTGGTAAGGATGAGGTCACCAGTTCAATCCTGGTCGTGGGCTCCAATAGAGTAAAGTGGGTATATTATGAGGAATATCATTACGTTAGCCTGTACAGAATGTAAACAGAGAAACTATACGACAACCAAAAATAAACGCACTATGCAAAATCGGCTTGAGTTAAAGAAATATTGTAAATTCTGCCGCTCACACAAAATTCACAGGGAAACGAAATAAGTTGCCATCATAAGGTAATAGTCGATGTTCCAGACAGGCCAGTAGCTCTAATGGATAGAGCGCCGGACTCCAAATCCGGATGCTGGGGGTTCAAGTCCCTCCTGGCCTGCCATTTATTTTTCATGCGTCTTTAATAATGCATGATTTTATCAGGTTTGGTGTGATGGATAAAGTAAAACAGATTTTTCAAAAAATCGTTCAATTCCTGAAAGAGGCGAAGGTTGAGTTGAAAAAGGTAACATGGCCAACGCCAAAGCAAACGCTGGCTTCTACGTCTGTGGTAATTATTGTTGTTATCATTGTGTCTGCTTTTCTTGGAATCGTCGATTTTGGCCTGGCTAAAGTCATCAGATTGGTATTGGGTTGAGAAACATGGCTTTCAGGTGGTATGTGGTTCATACATATTCTGGCTTTGAGAACCGGGTGAAGCTTTCCCTTCAGGAAAGAATCCAGTCGGCAGGTATGCAGGAATATTTTACGGATATTCTCATTCCCGAAGAAGATGTCGTGGAGCTTGTTTCCGGCGAAAAAAAGACATCAAAAAGAAAATTCTTTCCTGGTTATATCTTGGTCAGGATGGAAATGAATGATGATACCTGGCATATCGTCAAAGGTACTCCCAAGGTTACCGGTTTTATCGGGGGTAAAGATAAACCGGCTCCGATACCTGATAAGGATGTGGAAATCTTAAAAACCAGAATTGATGAAGGAAC
>JAPLJQ010000351.1 GCA_026388495.1 Deltaproteobacteria bacterium
CGGGATGGCTGCTTTCGGCGTTTCCTTCATTTTCAGGGGAATGGTGTGGATAGTCTTGAGGTTCCGGGTTACGACTTCCCCTGTCGTACCGTCTCCCCTCGTCAGGCCGAGGTCCAGAACGCCGTTGACGTAGATGAGATTGACTGCCACGCCGTCCAGCTTGGGCTCGACGACAAACGTGACGGTCTCATCCGAGCCGAGAAATCGCCTGATGCGCTCGCCAAAATCATGAATATCCTGCTCGGAAAAGGCATTGGCGAGGCTGAGCATGGGGGTCAGGTGATTCTGTGTCTCGAATTTTTCCAGAGGGGCGGCGCCGACGCGCCGGGTAGGGGAATCAGACACATCGATTTCCGGAAATTGCTGCTCCATCTCCATGAGTTCTCTCATGAGGCGGTCGTACTCGGCATCCGGTATTTCGGGGTCGTCCAATTGATAGTAGCGCCGGTTATGGTGGTTGATGAGGGATCTCAACTCTTCGATTCTTATGGCGGCTGCTTCGTTATTCATGGTTTAAAAACCTGGATTTCCGCCTTCACAGGAATGACAAACATCCATCTTTATTTAACCAGTCGCAGGTCAGGTTTTCCGTTTTTTGACGGCCTTGTCGCCGGTTTTTCCTGCTTTTTCTGCAGATCGAGGATTTTTTCGTTGAAGATATGGTTCTTTGCCCTGACGGAATTGATGATAAAGAAGACAATAACCGCATTTTGCCACTCCTGGGATGTGTCGAAATTTTCCATCCGGGCTTTGTATTTCTCCAACAGTCCGGTCAGGGAGGCTTCGTCAAGGCCGAGAATTTTTTCAGCCATCTTTTCCAGTGTTGATTCGAGCATAATTCAACCGTCCTTCCTTATTGTCAGGGCAGATAGTATAAAAGGTGTCCACATAAAGTCAAATGAAACCTTTACTCAAATAAAGCTTGTCTTTTTATGATGGATCGATATAATTCTTTCCCACAAAAGGAGAGGTATAAGTGAAAATCGGAGTAATATCAGATACCCATCTTTCCGGTCACGATGCGAGGCTTAAGCGTCTTGCCGACGGCCCATTTCGGGATGTTGATTTCATTCTTCATGCAGGGGATCTGGTGGATATAAGCGTTTTAGATTCATTCGAGGGGAAAGAGGTCAGGGCTGTTTACGGCAACATGGACCCCCTTTCCGTCAGGACGGTCCTGCCGGACCGGCTGATTCTCGAACTTGATGGTTATCGTATCGGCCTGATGCATGGATGGGGAATGCCTTTCAATCTTGAGCAGAAATTATTAAAAGAGCTCGGTCATGTGGACTGCCTTGTATATGGCCATAGTCACAAGCCGGCAAACAGGACAAAGAACGGGATTCTCTTCTTTAATCCGGGATCGGCAACGGATAAGCGCTTTGCCGCTTTTAACACCGTCGGGATCATCGAGACCGGAAGCCGGATAGAGGGGAAAATCATTAAACTCAGAGACTGATCATGGAAAAAATGTATGCACCCTGGAGAATGGATTACATCAAGAGTGAAAAAAAGGACGGCTGTATTTTCTGCAAGAATTCCGTGAGATGTGATGATCTCATCGTACTTGAAGGCGAAACGGCGTTTGTCATGATGAACCGTTATCCCTATATCAGCGGTCATCTCATGATTATTCCCTTCAGGCACGTAAGCCAGATGGAAGATCTTCTTCCCGAAGAAAAAAGGGAAATATTCGACCTTCAGGCCATGTGTGTAAAGGTTTTAAAGGAAGCGCTTAAACCGGATGGGTTTAATATCGGAATGAACTTAGGAAAAGCGGCAGGTGCGGGCGTGGATGATCATATTCATGTTCATATCGTTCCGAGGTGGAGCGGCGATACCAACTTTATGAGTGTTGTCAGCGATGTACGGGTCATCCCGGAGGACATCCACAAAACATGCACGTTTCTTCAGCCATTTTTCAAGAAATATTGTCGGGAGGTCTGAGATGAAGGTTCTTTATACAATTATTATTGTTCTTTTGATGTTGTTTATCATTACATTTTCCCTTGCCAACACGTTGCCCATTCAGTTGAAATATTATACCATCATCGACGTCATCTTGCCGACTTACATGATCGTTTTTGTATCGTTCCTGACTGGAGTAGTCTTCACGGGATTCATGGGTATCGTGGAGAGGTTCCGCCTGAACAGAACCATAAACAAATTAAATAAAACGATTAAAGAGCTCAAAAGAGAAATCAGGGATA
>JAPLJQ010000328.1 GCA_026388495.1 Deltaproteobacteria bacterium
AAATCTGGCCGCAAAGGAAAAATCCGCGTCTCTGTGGGTATCAAGGGATATGGCCATGGAAGGTATCCCCATAATGATGCCTTCCGTTGCCGCAGACACCGTTCCGGAATAGATGACGTTGATCCCCACATTGGCTCCTATATTAATCCCGGATACCACAAGGTCCACCGGCTTTTCTGAGAGCTCTCTTAGCCCGATTTTAACACAATCCGCCGGCGTCCCCTTCACGGCATATCCCAGAAAGGCCCCATCCTTTTTTACGCGTCTCACCATCAGGGGGCGGAATAGCGTTATAGCATGACCCACCGCGCTCTGCTCCACCTCGGGAGCAACAATCAGACAGTCTGCATCCTTTGAAAGCTCCTGGTAAAGAGCACTCAAACCCCTTGCATATATTCCATCATCATTTGTCAGAAGAAAGCGCATGTCGACTCCTTGAATTCCTTAAACCTGCTTATTTTACCATCCTTCACCACCGGAACAAAAACATCCTTGCCGCATCCTCCTTACTGATCGGAAATATTTCTCGACCTCTCTACCGTTTCCATACCAGCACAGAGGGCAGGCGCCTTCCTGATTTCATAATCCTGTCCACGACCTGAAAGATGAGAAACAGCGTCCCGTTCAGGCGCTGAAGCCTTGAAACCGAGTTTTTTCGTAATCATCCCGGCCAGACCCAGGGCATTTTCCCTGTCGCCATGAACGACAAACACTTCCTTCGCCTTTGAAAAGTTGGACAGCCATGTCAATATCTGACAGCCGTCGGCATGGTAGGAAAACACTTCGAACGTCTTCACTTTCATCCTGACACGCTTTTCAACGTATCTCATATCGGTCTTGCCATCTGTATATTCTTCAATGGGAATTTGAATGGTTTTCGCTCCCCGCTGCAGTTTCCATCCGGGAGTGCCGGGCGCCTGCCACCCGACGATCGCGAGCATATTTTTGGGATTCTCAATCATTTTTTCCAGGTGTCTGGGAGAATTGGCATGATCAAGCATTGCGCTCGCGGAAACGTAAATGGCAGCTTGTCGGCGTTCATGCCTCGCGATGGCATCACGGGAGGTGATTTCATGAAGATTCGGGAAGGAAAGGGGGTCGCCTCCGGAAGAAAGATGCGCCCGGGCTTCCGGATTAAAGTACTTGCCGTATTTTCTGTATATTTTCGTGATTTCCCGTGCCGTAAAGCTGTCGACATAGACCGGTGTCTCATCGGGAATAATTCCCTGACGTTTCAACTTTCCGATGATATGCAATAGCCTTTGAGTTCTATCCAGAGCAAAGGCGGGGATCAAAACGCTCCCTCCCCGCTTCAGGGTTTTCTTAATTTCATCTCCAAAGGCGTCAAACCCGGTATCTTTCCGCCGGATGGCGCCGGCCGTAGATTCTACGAGGATATAATCCCCTTCGCGAATGATTTCCGGATTTTCTAACAACGGAAGATTACTGTTTCCCAGATCCCCTGTGGTGACGATCTTAACCGTTCCATCCTTGTTTTTGATCCACAACTCGATGATGGCAGAACCCATGATATGTCCCGCATTCCGAAATCTTACCGAAAGGTCGGAACTCAGGTTCAACGTCTGATCATAGGAAACCGCCATAAAGTGGTCCATCATCCGCTCATAGTCATCAAAATCATATACCGTTTTCCCTTCTCTCTTTGCCAGTTCAAGACTCATCTTCAGGTTGGCGCCGCACAGCGTCTTCGTGGCGTCCGTGCCGATCGTTTTGCCTTTGAAACCCCTTCTGTAGAGAAGCGGAATTCGGCCGGCATGATCAATGTGGGCATGTGTGAGAAGAACAAAATCGATGGTTGCCGGATCGAACTCAATGACACTGTTGTGCGCCTCATGCTCTCCATAGAAAAGTCCAAAATCGACCAAGACCCTAATCTTTCCCGTATCTATCAGATAACAGGAGCCTCCCACCATCTGTGCCGCGCCCAGGAACCGAATGGAGGGATAAAGGGGCTGGGAAAAACATAGTGTAGCCGACAAAGAAAAAATGATAAAAACAACGCATGCAATAATAAATTTATATCGAAGATTCCCGCACATGATTATAATGTCTATCCTGATTTTCTTGAAGTCCGTGTTTTATTACTCCGGCAAATCTATATGAGACCTTGCAGAATGCCGACATTTGTCATTTCGACCGAAGGGAGAAATTTTAAAGAACACAAAATCATTAAGATTCCTCGTCGCTATCGCTTCTCGGAATGACACAGAGTGGGGAAATTCAAAGCTCTCTATATGTCAAAGCCGTCATTCCCGCGAAAGCGGGAATCCAGTATTTCCATAATATATACACTTATTCAATAAACTGTTTTATTTACCCTACCCCTTATTTTACCTCTTCGAAGTCTGCATCGACCACGTCATCATCCTTCTTTCCGGCTCCCGCCTGATCAGCCGTTGCGCCGCCCTGTGCACCGGCGCCCGCCCCCTGCTGCTGCGCCGTTGCTTTTGCATACATGGCCTCCGCGAGCTTATGGGATGCATTTGTCAGTTCTTCATGAGCATTCTTGATGGCATCGAGATCATCTGATTCCATGACCTTTTTGACTTTGGTAATGGCGTCTTCGATCTTTGTTTTTTCCGTCGCATCGACCTTGTCGCCGAATTCCTTGATATTCTTCTCTACACTGTAAACCAGGGCGTCTGCCTGATTTCTCGCCTCTATCAACTCCCTCTTCTTCTTGTCATCCTCGGCATGAGAATCGGCTTCCCTGACCAGCTTCTGGATTTCTTCCTCAGAAAGGCCGCTCGATGCCGTAATCTTGATACTCTGTTCCTTGCCCGTTCCAAGGTCTTTGGCAGACACGTGCACAATCCCATTGGCATCGATGTCAAAGGTCACCTCGACCTGCGGCACCCCTCTCGGCGCCGGAGGAATGCCGACCAGTTCAAACCGTCCCAGCGTCCTGTTATCCGCCGCCATGGAGCGTTCTCCCTGAAGGACATGGATACTCACCGCCGGCTGGTTGTCCGCCGCCGTGGAGAATATCTGACTCTTTTTGGTCGGAATCGTTGTATTCTTCTCAATCAGTCTTGTCATCACACCGCCCAGGGTTTCTATACCCAGGGAAAGGGGCGTCACATCAAGCAGAAGCACATCCTTCACATCCCCGGACAGAACGCCTCCCTGGATGCCGGCGCCGATGGCAACGACCTCGTCAGGATTGACGCCCTTGTGGGGCTCCTTTCCGAATATCTCCTTGACCTTCTGCTGAACCATCGGCATACGGGTCATCCCGCCTACCAGGATAACCTCGTCGATATCTTTCGGGCTCAGATTGGCGTCCTTGAGGGCCGTCCTGCATGGTCCGACGGTCTTCTCAATCAGGTCTTCAACCAGAGCTTCCAGCTTGGCCCGTGTCAGTTTCATCGTTAAATGTTTGGGACCGGATGCATCTGCCGTAACGAAGGGCAGGTTGATGTCCGTTTCCATAACCGTGGAAAGTTCCATCTTCGCCTTCTCAGCTGCTTCCTTGATGCGCTGAAGGGCCATTCTATCTTTCCTGATATCAATGCCCTGATCCTTCATGAACTCCGTGGCGATGTGATCAATCAATCTCTGGTCAAAATCTTCCCCGCCCAGATGGGTATCGCCGTTCGTCGATTTGACTTCAAAAACCCCTTCTCCCAGTTCAAGGATGGAAATATCGAAGGTTCCACCGCCGAGGTCGTAAACGGCAATTTTTTCGTCTTTTTTCTTGTCAAGCCCGTAGGCCAATGCCGCCGCCGTCGGTTCATTGATGATCCTCAACACATTCAATCCCGCGATTCTCCCCGCATCCTTCGTCGCCTGCCTCTGAGAGTCGTTAAAATAAGCAGGCACAGTGATGACTGCATCGGATATTTTCTCTCCCAGATAATCTTCCGCAGTCTGCTTCATTTTTACAAGTATCATGGAAGACATCTCCGCGGGGCTGTAATTCCGCCCCTTGACGGTTATCTGTGCATCGCCGTTGGATGCCTCGGTAATCTTGAAGGGACTGATCTTTTTGTCATATTGAACCTCTTTCGAGGCGTACTTTCTTCCGATGAGTCTCTTGATGGCATATACGGTATTTTCAGGGTTTGTTATAGCCTGCCTTTTTGCAATCTGGCCCACCAGCCTCTCATCGCTATCCGTGAAGGCCACCATGGACGGAGTCGTCCTGTTGCCCTCCTGATTGGCTATAACGACGGGATCTCCACCTTCCATAATCGCGACACAAGAATTTGTCGTCCCCAAATCAATCCCAATAATCTTACCCATTTACTTATCCTCCTTATTCTCTTCTGATCTCCTGAAGTCTATTTCTTCGCAATCTTCCTTTTTCGCCCTCTTGCAGACAGAAACCTTGGCCGGTCTTAACAATCTCCCATTCAAAAGGTATCCTTTCTCCAGTTCATCGACAACTTGATTGTCTTTGTGAGCATCGCTTTCAATCTGGAACAAGGCTTCGTGTACGTTCGGATCAAACACCTTATCAAAACATTCTATCTGCTCTACTCCGTGTTTTTCGAGACAACTGTGCAGTTGATCCTGAACCAGCCTGAGTCCCTTCTTAAATGCTTCGATATCACCTGAATTACCGGCATGTTTCAGAGCACGATCCAGGCCGTCTACCATCGGCAATATATCTTTAATAAGATTTTCATTCCCGTATTTAATCGATTCGGTTTTTTCTCTAACTGCCCGTTTCTTGACGTTTTCGAGTTCCGCAACCGCCCTTACGTACTTGTCATAATTCTCGCCGGCTTCTTTCTCTTTTTCTTTAAGCTTGATCGCCAGATCATCCTCTTCTCCAAATTTCTGCTCATCTTCGGGCTTTTCCAGAAAATCCGACGAGTCTTTTATGCTATCCTTTTTGGCTTTTTTAACCATGCTCTTTTATTATGTCCTTTTTATTTTATATCAGGTCTCTGAAAAAGTTTAAAATCAACCATTTCACAGATCACATGAGCCACTGTAATATGAACCTCCTGAACACGAGGGGTGCTGTTCGAAGAAACATTGAGGGAATAATCCACCAGGCGCGCAATATCTCCGCCATCTCTTCCTGTGAAGCCGATCGTGATCATTCCTATTTTCTTAGCCACATCCAGAGCTTTTATGACATTCGGCGACGATCCGCTCGTACTGATTCCCCAAGCTACATCACCCGCCTGGCCGATTGCCCGGATCTGTTTGCTGAAGATTTCTGAAAAATCATAATCATTTCCAATACTCGTAATAACAGAAGTGTCGGTGCTCAAAGCAATTGCCGGAAGCGGTGGCCGCTCTATAATAAAGCGGTTGACAAACTCCCCGGCAATATGCTGCGCATCCGCTGCAGAACCTCCGTTTCCAAAAAGGAGGATTTTATTTCCCGCTTTCAATGCCCCTGTAACCGCCTCAACGACGCGAACAATCCTGCCAAGGTTTTCGTTGACAAAAACCTCCTTGAGCTGGCTGCTTTCTTTGAAAATCTTTACAATGTGATCTTCCATAATTCCCTCTACAGGATTGACCTTCTTATTCAGTCAAATTCGCGATTAATATATTTATCGCATTCCCCCATGTCAAGGGCAGGCGCTCTGATTTGTTAATCAGGTGATCGATCCTTTGTCTTGATAAGGACAGAAGAAGGCAGGAGGAAATATGATATGATTAAAAAACCGATGTTTTAGATAACGTTCCGCATTCTGTCTTTCAGTTCGGCCAGTTTTCCCTTGTTCCAGCCGGATATCTTGCTTAAATATTGTGTGATTCTGGCAATTCCCTCCACCTCTGTGGAGCCACACAACGGACATGTCTCCTTAAGCCCCGCGGACGTTCTGTTGCACCCTTTACAGGTGGTAAACTCGGGAGAAAAGACAATCTGACTGTTTTCGGTATTGTGAAATGCTTGAACAACAAAATCTGCGATCGCCTCAGTTTTTGAATGAAGCTCCTCAAGCCACACCTGTGTCATGGCGCCTCCTCCGATCAAGGGATGGAAGCGACCTTCCTGAATCACTCGCTCCATGGGATCAACGGGAGCAGATACGGCGAGGTGGGTGGAATTCGTATAATACACCTCTCCTCTGGCGATATTACCCTTTACAAAATGACCCGCCTCCGGAGAAAAATACTTAAGGTCCAGCCTTGCAAAACGGTAAGGGGTGGTTTCCGCAGGGGTCTGTTCAAGGACAAACCGCAGGTCATGCTCCCGACTGAGTTTTTCCGCTTCTTCCTTCATGTGTGTGATGACTTCCAGCCCGAATGCGATGGCATCTTCCGACTCATGGAGTTGTTTTCCCCTGTGGATTTGAACAAGTTCATTGAGCCCCACGATTCCCATGAAATATCTTCCCTGATCCATACGGAGATACGGCAGACCATCCCTGTTCATGGCCAACATGGCAAGGGGACCTTCATCGCCGTATGACAGCAGCTTCTGAATAAAATCCCTCTTCTGATTGTGGGCTTTTGCAATCAACTCCATCCTCTCCGTTATCAAAGAAAACAACGCGCCGTCATTTCCTTTTGCTTTGTATGCCAGTCTGGGAAGATTCAGGGTCACGTTCTGGAGGGCGGAACACCTGATTTTCCAGGGTGTTTTCGTTTCTTCGACGAAATCTTTTTTCATCTGTGCGTTTAACAGGTCACATTCATATATCTTCGCTACGCCCTTTCGATCAAAGAAAAAACAGGTATTCCCTTTTTCAAGGGCCACCTCACAGATATGGTGGAGAAATTCCTCATAACGGGGTGTCTTAAAAAAAGTTTCTGTCATATGTACGATGGGCCTGGGAAAGATAAACGGTTTCCCCGTACCGTCCCCTTTTTTGAAGACCTCAAAAATTGCCCATGCAAACCGGCGGGCGTCGGTTATAAAATCTTCGTAGGTCCCTCCTGTAAACTCTCCAGCGGGGCCGATGGCGGGAGCATATTTCAGATGTCCCGGGACTTCCCAGTACAGGTGGATGTCCGTAAACATGGACTGCCCCCCGCGGGCGGATGTCAATTGAGAAAATTCATAGATGAGCATCTGGGCAAACTGCCTGATTTCCCTGTCATTCATTTTTGACAGATAGGGCGCAAATGAAAGGTTGACGCCATCCCACCCTATGACGCCGGCAAAGTGTCCCTGTAATATGGCGCCAAACCGGACCATGTGTGCCAGAAGAACCTCTGCATGTTTAGCGGGCTTTGCAACCGTCAGGGAATGGGGCAGGTTCAGACCAAACTTCTTGATATATTCGAGAGACTGAAAGGAACTGTACGGCCTGTCGATATATCCCAGACCATGGAGGTGAATGTCTCCTATGGCGTGAGCGTCTGCAACGTCCTGGGAAAAGACATCGTGGAGAGAATAATCCCGTTTGATGCCTTCAGCCAGAAGAAGGTTTGTGCCTTCGGGTCCGTGAGGTACATTGGCATTTTCCTTATTCTGATGAAGGATCAACTGCCTGACATCATAAATAGAAAAACCCAGAAGGGCATGCATTCGTCTCTCCTTCTCCATTCCCCGTTCGATCAGTTTTGCATCGACCAGTTCCCTGATCAGGGGCGTCGTCAGCAGGCTGATTCCGGATGACATGATCTGTTTCTCAACCTCCTTGCTGATAGCCTCCGCCGTTTCGACATCGATGTCCGTCTCACGGATGAGGGCATCGACAATGCGCTGCCTGTTCCATCTGGCAACGTCTTCGTTTGATGTCTTCACAAACAGGGTAATATCCGTTGTATCCTGATTCATCATCCTTCACATCCTAAACGAGGAACAGGGCTCATTGCACATAACTACATAAAGCACCCATAAAAGAAACCTTTTAAAAATGGGCGCTGTCCCTATTTATTAAATATTGGTTTTTGTTGTTCCTTCCGGGGCGCCGAGGGTTTTTTCAGCTGCATCGGTAATCGCCGCATCATCATCGTGGTTCAGAGAAAACACCCTGAAATGAACAATCCGGGCGGGGATAAACCGGTAGATTTCCTTCAGCGGTTCCGGAGACGTTACTCCAGTGACGGGATTGAAAATATTGACCCGTTTCCCCGTTTCCGCCATGGGATTAATGGGCCGCGGGTCCTGGGTTGCAATATCAACCCGAAATGCCATGTGTTTCAATTCCCCGGGTAGAAACTCCCTGATTTGACGCTCATAATCACAGGCATGGGAAAACCGGGCGCCCCGCTGGATCTGATCGATGGAAATCTCCGCGGAATAAGACATCTTCCACTTAACTTCCCGGCTATACAACTTCGCCCATTCCCGACCCAGCTTTCTTTTCATCGGATCCTTCTCTTTAAGCCACCCCCGGACTTCACGGAACAGGTTCCATTCATCGCAATGGAGATATTCCTCCAGCGCTTCCACCGGATTCCAGGGGAAGATGAGTCGCATCGTATCCATGAATATCTCCTGAAGATGAAGGTCCAGTGATCTCGTCGTCCTGTGGAAATACACGTTGGTATAAAGATTCAGCCTGGCGTTTAAAAAACGGCTCAGCGCCGAAACGCCCGTCTGATGGAGGGTCAGGCCATCCTTCGTAAAAAACGTATAAAAACGAAGTCTTGTGATATCAACAATATCGAGGGAAAACCCCGTCATGTAGGCATCCCTCTGCACATAATCCAGATTGTCCACGGTATAAATGCCGGAAAAGAGCTGTCTCAGAAGGAGCAGCCATCCTGGCGGCTGCCTCTTTTCAGAAGCTGCCGGCATTTTGATCAGCATGGCAACCTGATCGGGATCGAGGCATTCCCCGTCGGCGAAACGACCGTTCGGACTTCGCCGGATCTGACGGATAACCTTCCCGAGTTTCTTTACGATAATCTGCCTTCCCAGATCCTCATGGGTCAGGTGATAATGATCAAGAAAATGGTCGTCAAAAAAATGCCCGTACGGACCGTGCCCGACATCGTGAAGCAATCCCGCAATCCGTAAAAGCTCTTCAACATAATTCAATGATGGAACATCCCCGCATACCTCCCGCAGGCTCGGATAGAGATATCTCCCGAACTCGCCGGCAACATGCATGGTTCCCAGGGAATGCTGAAAGCGACTATGCTCTGCGGCGGGATAAACCCAGCGGGCGCTCTGGAGCTGGTAGATCCTTCTCAGCCGTTGAACCCAGGGGGAATCGATAATATCTTTTTCCGTCTTCTCATCCGGAAAATCGGGGGTCGGCACCGTAAACGAGGCATATTGGTAAATGGGGTCGGCAATGAGGGCTTTCCCCTGATATTCCCGAGCGTATTCCGTGCTTTTTTGTTTCATGGGATGAGGTTTACAATATTCTCCATTAAAGATCAAATCTTAATCTTGTTGTCCTATCCCGTCTGCCTGTTACCCTGCCTTTTACCCTTGACATATCATGTGTCCTTGCCTATCATTCCATTGGTAAAAATCATATAGAGGATCATAACCCATGGGAACGGACAACGTCGTATTTCTGGAAGTTATCGAATGGTTTGACGAGTCGGGGAAAGAACTGGTTCACAGGATTCCGGAGAAAGGCTCCGGGGAGATCAAGTGGGGCGCACAGATGACCGTCCGCGAAAGCCAGGCCGCCATTTTCTTCTATAACGGGAAAGCCTGTGAAGCCTTCGGGCCGGGCAGGCATACCCTGAAAACAGCCAATATACCCATCCTGACAAAGGTTCTCAGCCTGCCCTGGGGAATGACGAGCCCGTTGCGGGCGGAAGTCTATTTCATCAACATGAAAGTCTTTCCCAACCTCAAATGGGGGACGAGAGACCCCGTCGCCTTCAGGGATACGGAACTGGGGCTGATTCGTCTCAGGGCTTTCGGGGTTTTCAACATCCAGGTGCTCCAGCCGGTGCTTTTTGTTAACAGCCTTGTGGGAACCCAGGGAATATTCACCACGGACGCCATCGCAGAATATCTGAACACGGTCACCGTCTCCCGCTTCAATGATTTTATGGGAGAACACATCGATACCATTTTTAATCTTCCCGCCAGGTACAATGACCTTTCAGAAGGCCTGAAAAAAGCCATTGAAAAAGATTTTACCCGTTTTGGTTTGGGCCTCAACGAGTTGTACATCAACTCGATCACACCGCCGCCGGAAGTCCAGAAGGCCATTGACGACAAGAGCAGGCTCGGCGTTTTTGACGATCTCAACAAACTTCTCAAAATGAAAGCCGCCATGGCCATGGAAACGGCCTCCCAATCCCAGGGCCAGGCGGGCGCGGGTTTGGGCATGGGGATGGGGTTTATGATGCCCGCCATGTTCGCCGAGGCATTTAAGACCACACCCACAGGGCAAACCCCGGCGCCGGAGCCCGTCAACTGCCCGGACTGTCGGCAAAACATCCCCAGGGATGCCAAATTCTGCCCCTACTGCGGTCACCAGATGCTCGTTTTTCAGCAATGCTCTCAATGCGGTAAAAACCTTCCAATTAATGCAAAATTCTGTCTCCAGTGCGGCCACCCTGTGGAACAGAAACCTGCGTCCGTCAAGTGTCCCAAATGCAGCACCGAAAATCTGCCAAAAGCCACCTTCTGCAATCAGTGCGGTGAACGGATCTAATAACTGAACCTGTCATTACAGCCTCTATTCCGAGGATAGATCAATTCCGGCAGACCATTGCCGGACAACCCTGACATTTGCACCCCGTCACAACTCACTTAATACACCATTTCATAAATACGCTCACCTTACTGTTATTTATGTCTCATCTGGCATGATTATTGTAAAAACTGAAAAGCCGTTATGCTTATGACGACGGAATATGCCGCTTGATCCCGGAGGGGGAAAAGCATTCTTATATGGTGATCCTCACCGCCCAAATGGCGTCTTTCCCGCAAGTCTGACGATCCAACAACGGCGGGCATTACGGGCACATCCCGGTTAAAGGAGGTCGTCAAGAAACCAGTGAAAATTGGTTCCGGATGAGAAAGTGGATTATGACTGAAATATCCCGGCGTTGAAATGATGTCAATGCCGTCATTTATATGACTATCGGCCGTTGCGCTATTCTTAATCTTTTATTTAAGCATGATTTTACGATCAGGCATCTTAATTTATTTTAGAACACAACATGATCGTGGATTCTTATAATCAATATCATATGGGGGTAGATTGATGAAGAACATGAAGTTAAGTATCAAGTTGATCTCCGGTTTTATCTGTGTTGCTTTGATGATCGTATTTGGCGGGATTTTTGGATGGTACGGGATCTATCAGACTGAAAATGCACTCAAAGATGTCAATGACGTGCGCCTGCCCGGTATCAAATCCCTGGCGGTCATGAAAGAAGTGCAGACGGCCGTCCGTGTCGCGGAACGTTCTCTAATGATAGCGGAGTACGCCGTTAATGAAGATCTGAGGAATCGTCAGTTCAGCAACATCGACGACGCCTGGAAGCGGATGGACGAGGCCCTGAAAAACTTCGAGGCCCTGCCCAGGAGTAATAATCAGTCGACTCTCTGGAGCAGCGTCAAGACATCCTGGGAGGCCTGGAAGAAGGACTTCGGCCAATACCTTGAACTTATAAAATCGGGCAATCGGGAAAACGCCCTGGCCTTATCGAATAACCAACTCCGGGACAGTTTCTTCACGGCGACAAAGAACATTGATGAGTTGGTCGCGCTGAACCTAAAAGAGACCAAGGAGAGCGAAGTAAAGTCCCTTCAGGCCGCCGACAGAATAAAGCTCCTGGCCCTGGCCGGTACTGTCGTTGGGGTCATCCTTGCGGTATTTCTGGGAATATTTTTCTCCCTGATGATTACCCGGCCCATCAACCGCGTTATTGAGGGTCTTGGCGACGGCGCCGAACGGGTGGTATCGGCTTCTTCACAGGTGGCATCGGCAAGCCAGAACCTTGCGGAGGGAGCCTCTGAGCAGGCCGCAGCCGTCGAGGAAACCTCTTCATCTCTCGAGGAGATGTCTTCCATGACGAAACAGAATGCCGACAATGCGCAGCTGGCAAGCTCACTGATGTCCAATGACGCCAGGGAGAGCTACCGTACGATCACGGATAAGGTTGCTTTGATGCAGGAAGTCGTCAACGCCAGCGTCAAGGCCGGCGAGGAGACATCCAAGATCATCAAGACCATTGATGAAATCGCTTTTCAAACGAACCTGCTGGCCTTGAATGCCGCCGTCGAGGCTGCAAGGGCAGGTGAAACGGGCGCCGGCTTCGCGGTCGTGGCCGAGGAAGTACGGAACCTGGCGATGCGGTCTGCGGAGGCGGCAAAAAACACGGAAGCCCTGATTGCCGAATCAACGGCGAAGGTCCAACAGGCGTCGATCCTGTTCGAACAAATCAACGAAGAGTTGTCAAGCAACCGTCATATTGCCAAAAAGGTAACGGAACTCATCGGTGAGATCGCAGCCGCTTCGGGGGAACAGGTTCTGGGGATAGAACAGATCAACAAGGCCGTCCATGAAATGGACAAGGTGGTGCAGCAGAATGCAGCCAACGCGGAGGAGTCCGCCAGCGCGTCCGAAGAGATGAAGGCCCAGGCGGTTATGATGAAGGATATCGTGCAGGAACTTGTCTCTGTAGTCGGGGGGAACGCGAACGGCGTATCGGGTGATCGCTCTTTATATCCGGATTTTCCGCAGCAGAAAGAGCGTCGCATGGTTCGCGCCACCGAAGCACACCGGATAAAACCGGGTGAATTGAAATTGGCACAATAGGTCACTTCGAAGCACCGACCGCCATATGCACCTTATCAGCAGGGGCCTTCGGGCCCCTGCATAATCATTGAACGTCGATTACCCGCCCCCAATGCATTATACCTCAGATTGAATCGGAGACATGACATTCCTTCCCCTCACGGCTCTACTGACTTGACATACAGAAGTCTTTCCCCATATACTCGTTATGCTTACATGATCCTCACACGGAGATCTGCATTTACGATGACGGGAGAACGACTTAAAAAGGCATCTAACCCCCAGGCACGGGCACTACGAAACATGAAAATCCCCCCTTGCCCCCCTTTAGCAAAGGGGAGGTGGGGGGATTTTAAATGAATTACCAATCTCTCGATAGCTGGCAGATTGATCATCAGTGCCCCCAGTGCAGCGCTCCCGTAACATTGAATGAAGCAGATCGGCTGCTTCTTTGCCCTTACTGTCGGACAAAACTCTATCTCGTTACGGATGATCATTTTCAATATTGTATCCCGACAAAGGATTCGACTCGCCGGGACATCATCCATATCCCCTATTGGCGTCTGAAAGGGTTGTCCTTTTCGGTTCTTGCCGGTGAGGTGGCGAATCGTTTTTTCGATACGAACCTGCTGGCAATTGATATGCGGGGATTGCCGTCTTCCCTGGGATTGAGGCCTCAGGCCCTGAAACTGACGTTTGCTTCCCCAGGCGTGGAAGGACGATTTCTTGAACCTGGCATTGATGCCCGGGCGGTCATGCAGAGAATTGGCGCAGATGCAACCTGTTATCATCAGGCCTTCATCGGAGAAATCATCAGCCTGATCCATTGCCCCATGTATCTGGAAAATAATATGCTGTACGATGCCCTTCTTAAAAGACCTGTGTGTCCCATAAAATCAGAAGACATGGATGGATTGCTGGCTAAAAGCCATTCACAGAATTGGCAGATCCGTTTTATATCGACACAGTGCCCCCGATGCGGATGGGACCTTCTGGGTGAAAAAGACACATTGGTATTAACCTGTACAAACTGTGAATCCGCATGGACCTGTCGGGGAAACGCCTTTGAAAGCGTTGAATTTTCCGTCATAACAGACACGGAACCCGCTCCACATTATCTGCCCTTCTGGCGAATGAAACCCCGGATAGAGGGGATTCCCCTCAGATCCTATGCCGACCTTATCAGGCTGGGGAATCTTCCGAAAGTCATCACGAGTGCTTTCGAAGAAACTCCTCTCTATTTCTGGAGTCCCGCGTTCAAGGTAAATCCCGCCCTCTTTCTGAGATGGTCACGGCAGATGACCGTATTCCAGTCTGTGGAAAAAAAGAACAGCATCCTTCCCCGGACATCTCTCTATCCGGTTACATTATCTTCAGATGAGGCTCAGGAAAATATCATGATAACGATAGCCAATCTCATCACGGAAAAACGAAGGCTGTTCCCCGCCCTTTCGGGAATTCGCATCGACCTGGACGAAATCCTTCTTGAATATCACCCTTTCGCAATCGCCCGCAATGAACTCATCCACACGAAACTACGCTTAAGTATCGATAAAAACGCCCTTGTGTTCGGCACACAACTATAAGAAGCCCCTCAGCAGAATGGAACGTCTGATGAGGGGCTCGTCATATTCACCATATCATGCCCGACCAACGGGTTTATGATGCATGAGGGCGTCTTTCAGGTTTTGCTCCTCAGTCATCCTTTCATTCAACCTGTTTCGAAACGCCTCTATCATATAAATAATTTTTGAAATAATAATCCCCCGGATCAGAAAATAAAGGGCAAATTCCTGATCATGACAGAGGTCTTTCATTTCGAAGGAATTGAAGACATCTTCAATAACCGGACCAATCGATCCATGAATCTCTTTCTGTATGTCCGTCAGGTCTCCGTCCTGTTTTGCACCCCAGACGGCGGGCACGATATACGTGATCGGTTCCGACAGGAGAACCATTTTGTAAGTCATAAAGACATGCTGAACCGCGTCGTCTACAAGGGGGCCGATCCTGTTTGCAATCTTCATGATATCTTCGGTCTTTTGGGGCGTTTGTCTCTTCGAAAAAATTTTCTTCAACATGTTCGTCACGTGCCATGAGAGTTTTCGTTTAGAAATCCTTGAAAGAACTATCCTCCAAAGGAAACACCTGTTCCCTGTTGATGGCTTTTCTCCTGTTCACTGTCACCCCGGCTTCCATGCGCTTCTCAGCAGGAACAGGCAGTTGCGCCTTATTTTTATGAATCATGGCAATGAGTTTGCCTCCGGCGGTTCCTGACTGTAAGTCGGAAACATGACCGTTTGCGTTCCCCTCCACAAGCGTAATAAGCTCGCCAACCATATTCTTCATCTGTGCGGCCTGGGCATTCATCTCTTCTGAAGCGCTTGCCGATTCCTCGGAGTTTGACGCTGTATTCTGAACGGCGGTGTTTATTTCCTGAACGGCTCTGTTTGCCTGGGTAACCATACCGGCCTGCTCGTTACTGGCCTCATTGATTTCTTTTATGTGCATGGTTGTCTGTTTGCCAGCCTCGCCCATCTGATAAAAGTCCTCCATGGTTTTATCCAGAAGGGCTCCTCCTTCCTTTATGTGCTGCAGGGTAGCGCCGATAATCGTTTCCGTGTTCTTCGCCGATTCTGCCACCTTTCGGGCCAGATTTCTGACCTCTTCAGCCACTACGGAAAAACCGGCGCCCGATTCACCGGCGCGGGCTGCCTCTACTGCGGCATTCAGGGCAAGCAGATTAATCTGGAATGATATGTCATCAATGGTCTTGATAATCTTTGCGGTGTTTTCCCCTCGCGATGACATATGAAGCGTTATGCACAGATCTCAAACCGTCTTTTAGATTCTACCTCTTCTTGAAATCGGCAAAATCGGAAAAAACTTTAATTTTAAGAAGCGAGTATCCACCGTTGCCGATGTATTTCAATGATACACAAGCTTCGACATAATCGAACAAATTTATTTGGATGAATATACGCATGCATTATGCCAATCAGAACAGAATAAGGAAAATCTATGAATAGAAAGCTTTGATCATATGAAAAGTCATTGCGAGTGGAACGAAGCATTCCCATAACTTGCCGGGAAATTCCGCTCCGTGATCGGGGGGCGTCACACGTTACAGCGCCTTCCGGCGCCGCGGCAAAAGTATTTCCCGACGGAACCTGTACCATGAAAAAAGCCCGGATGCACCGGGCTTTTCGATGATTTATGCTGTTATAATTTATTTACCGGACTGGTAGGGGTCCCAGTCATAGCCCCAGATTTCACCGCCTAAGGGTATCTTGTAATTTCGTCTTTCACCGTAAGACGGATACCGCCTGGCGGCGCCCTCTTTCGGAAGCATGGACACGGGAAACCGCGGAGGCAGGAGGCCGTGTTCCCGGGCTTCGCGTTCGAGCCATTCCCGGTCATCGGGATGGGCAATCGATATCAGCGCGGACGCCCTCTCGTAACCGCTCAGCCCCCGGAGATTCACCATACCGTATTCCGTACAGACATAGTTTGCCAACTGGGCCGGCACATCGACGCTTGACCCCTCCGGCAGGAAGGGAACGATCCTCGACGTCCCGTGTTTGCTTCTTGCCGTCATGGAGGCAACGCCCCTGCCGCCCTTTGACTGGGCGCAGAAAGCGACAAACTGAAAATATCCCCCCGTACTGGAAATGGGACGTTTCTCGTAGAAACCGGAGCACTGCTGACCCAAAAGGTCAACGGCCACGCAGTTGTCTATGGCAATCATATTGTCAATCCGGGTCAGATTGTTGAAATTGTTGGTGTAACCGATATCATAAACGGCCAGGTTCTGATTCCGGTGGATCGTATCATAATACCACTGCACATCCACAGGAAAGGCAAACGTCCACACACTCTTTCCCCGATCGATGCTCTTGTAGGCATTGGTAACCTGTCCCGACTCTATCAGTTTGATGAGACCATAATTCAGCATCTCCGTGTGAATTCCCAAGTCCTTAAAACCGGCATCCGCCATGGCGCCGACGCACGCCGAGGGGAGGGATCCAATCCCCAACTGAATGACGTCTCTGTCCTGCATGATCGACATGATGTGTGCGGCGATCGCCTCCTCTTCCGGCTTCGGCTTCATGCCTTTTTCATTGATCTGGGGCCATTTATATTTTTCACAATCGACCTCAACCCAGTAGTCAATCTCATCGATATGGATGGTATTGAACCGCCCCCCCTCCGCCCAGGGATAATCGGAACGGACCTCAAAGACGATCTTTTTCGCTGTCTGTCTGTAGATATTGCAGTTGTTGACGCCGTAAGACATGTTAAAGAAGCCATGATCATCCGGGGCCGTTGCAGCATTAAACCACCAGTCCAGCCCCCTTTTTTCCTTTACGGCGTTGATGAATCGATAATGATGCGCCCACATTCCGTATGACCATCCCCATTGCGCCCAGTCCGTCACATTGTTGTCGTCCCTCGCCTTCCGGTTCCAGGGAAAGAAAAAGAACTCATGAACACAGTGATATTCCTGCACAGGGTCGATCTGCTGCAATTCGGGATGAGGATAAAACATCGCATAAAGCCAGAACTCAATATCCTTTAGTTGGCCCGGGCCGGGGCCCAATCGTTTAGCCACGGCTTCCGTGCATACCGTCGAGTCCCCGCCGACACTTCCGTGATTAATCCAGTCTCCCGATCTAACCATGTCCGCAATCTGCCCCGGTGTCCGCTTCTTGTCGCGGATTTTCTGCTGTATGGGCGTTGTCATAGTCATCCCTCCTTGAATAAAAATCTCATTTTCAAAATCACCGATCTGCGTCGAACACAAAAAAGAGGTTAGCCTGACTTAAGCTAACCCCTTGATATTGAAGATAGATCAAAACTGAAGTGACATCATTCTCCCGATTTTTCCTTATCTCAACAGTCTTACTTCTTCTTGTGCCGTGAGGCCTTCAAACGTTTACTGTACTTATGCTTGCTGATTTTCTTCCTTCGCTTCTTTACAACACTTCCCATCTATCACCTCAACATTCTCAGATATTGCATCCAACTCATTTAAAATATATACATTTTCGCATCGCCGGTTCCCCAGTCGAGCGAGGCATCATATACAATTGCGATGCACATGTCAACCATGAACATGAACATTTTTCTAAGGCCAAAAGCCGAAAAATGGAGAGTATGATTGATCTTGATACATTGAGGAGACAGTTTTTTTGTGCGGATAAAAGTGAAGCTCCCCGTCTAACCACCATGCCCGGCACGGGCACAGCGAAGGATGAAAATCACCCCCACCCCTCCCTCCGGAGGGATACAGGGAGGGGGGCATTTTCATATAAACGGCGTAAAAATATGTTTTGAATACAAGGCCAATTGTGGTACGAGTAAACGGCAAATATAAGTCAACCGCACGGGACTCCCGCAGAAGTCTACCCTCGAATGTGCTTGCCTGAGAAGGAATTATTTTTGGCGTATCAATATCATGTTTGAATATACAGTAACCAGCGTAAATTCCATGAAGAGCATCGCGGTAAAAGGACGTATCGACGCGCTCAGCTCATCAGATATAAAAAAGATATTCGATGATCTCATCCTTGCAGGCGAACGCATTCTTCTTGTTGACATGACATCCGTTCATTATGTCAGCAGTGCAGGTCTCCGTATATTCATCGGCGCACAAAAAGAACTGAAAAAGGTGGGAGGAGAGATAATCCTCTTCGGCTTCACGGATCCGGTTTTTGAAGTCTTCAAAATGAGTGGGCTTGATCGTTTCTTCCGCACGGCGACAGACAAAAATCATATCCCCGAACTGCTTTATAAAGATACCGGCCGGGCCGAAATCAACACCCGGGAGATCGACGGCATCACCATAGAGTACATCGAAAGGGAAGCAGGCAACGGTTCTCTCTTCACTGTCGGATCGCAGGATCGCACTGATGATTCGTCCTATACGGAACAGGACGTCGTCTCCGTTCAACCGGCCGAAATGAAATTCGGATGCGGTCTCGCAGCCCTGGGCGATACATACGACGAATACAAGCATCTGTTCGGCGAATCCATGGTGATCAACAACACATTCTTTTTTTATCCTGCGGTGAAGCGATCCTCCGTTGATTTCCTGATAAACGCCCATCAAAACCCCGGCATGACTTATAAATTTCTCCATGGTTTCGGATTCAACGGAGATTACCGGTATATCCTCTCGTTTCAGGGTATAAACGCAGCAGTGGAACTGCCTTCCCTCATCGGAAGTTTTTTCAATATCTCCCGGGCTAACCTCCTCGGCGTTTCCATCATCGCAGAGAGCAAGGGGCTCTGGGGCATGCACATCAAGCGCGTTCCCGTTGCCGAGCAAAGACCGGCCAACGGAAAGAGCATTTTCGACAGTGAAAATTTTCCCGACTGGATTGATTTTCCCGTTGAACCGTCCTGCATGAACAACATTGTCGTCGCAACCGGCATTGCCGTGAGAGAACGTGCCTTTCTGGGCCATGAAAAAGCATCTCTCGTTTCAGAAGGGAGCCTCTTTCATCTCCACGGAGGCGTTTTCGACAAGGCTCCTTTTGGAAACAACCTGGCCGAGTTTGACAAAGAAGTGACGCGCATATTCAACGAACGCCAGATAAATAAAATTCAGCACATCCTCGGTCATTCCAGGTTTTCCAGGGGCATGGCCGCAATCGTGGAGATCGGGGTCTAACCTGTGGAACTCTGGATCGGTGCGATAAATCTCGGCCTGCTGTATGCCTTCATGGCAATGGGCGTCTTTATTACCTTCCGCATTCACGACTTCCCCGACATTACCGTTGACGGGAGCTTCGTAACAGGGGCCGCCGTGACGGCGGTGCTTATTGTCGCCGGAGTAAATCCCGTAACGGCACTCATGCTTTCTTTCCTGACCGGTGCATGCGCCGGCGCCGTAACGGCGCTGATCCACACCAGATTTAATGTCAACGGCCTGCTTGCCGGAATACTCGTCATGACGGGTCTCTATTCCATCAACCTGCATATTATGGGGAGATCCAATATTCCCCTTCTCAATCAGCCCGGCCTTGTCGCCTCCCTGAAAGAAGTGAATCCCGGATTGCCCTATGAAATCTGGTTTTGTATCGTCTTTTGCGCTGTCCTCCTTGTCTTCTGGGCTCTCGTCTCCCTTTTCTTCCGGACCGATTTCGGAATCGCCATGCGGGCAACGGGCAATAATGCGACGATGGCCGGCGCATCGGGCGTCAACGTCAATATGGTCAAAATCATCGGGATTTCCCTGGCAAACGGATTTGTCGGAATTTCCGGCAGCCTTGTCGCGCAATATCAGGGTTTCGCCGATATCGGCATGGGCATAGGCTCTATCGTTTTCGGCCTTGCCGCGGTCATCATCGGGGAATCGGTCATCAGGACAAGGTCGATCTACGGCAAGGCGCTCAGCGTCATTGTCGGCTCCATCCTTTTCCGGTTTATGGTGGCGTTTGCCCTCTATGTGGGTTTAAACCCCATCGACCTGAAACTCATGACGGCCCTTTTTGTGCTTGCCATCCTCATTGCGCCGAAAATCATCGCCGCCGGAGGCTCCGGAACGAAGGAAGGCGTCACAAAAAGAATCCCCGTGAAAAAACTGGCCGCCATTCTCATCGCTCTTGCCGCGATCGTGTCCTCCATTGTCTTTGGTTACAAACTATTCAATGCGAAGGGATTCACCGGCGCCAAGAAGGTCAGCATCGGCGTTGTTCAGTTGAGCGATCATGGACTTCTCAACATCACCCGTGACAGTTTTGTCGAAGAGATGAAAAAGCTCGGTTACGAAGACGGGAAAAACGCAAGGATCAACCTTCAGAATGCAAACGGGGACATGGCAACCGTCAATTCCATCCTGGACAAGTTCATCCATGACGGAGTTGATATCGTCCTTCCCATATCCACCGGCTGCACGCAGGCGGCGATCAACAAGATAAAGGACCGTCCC
>JAPLJQ010000310.1 GCA_026388495.1 Deltaproteobacteria bacterium
ATTTGACTTTATGTGGACACCTTTTATACTATCTTCCCGAACAATAAGGAAGGACGGTTGAATTATGCTCGAATCAACGCTGGAAAAGATGGCTGAAAAAATTCTAAGTCTCGACGAAGCCTCCTTGACCGGCCTGCTGGAGAAATACAAAGCCCGGATGGAAAATTTCGACACATCCCAGGAGTGGGAAAAGGCAGTCATTGTCTTCTTTATCATCAATTCCGTCAGGGCAAAGAACCATATCTTCAACGAAAAAATCCTCGATCTTAAGAAAAAGCAGGAAAAACCGGCGACAAAGCCGTCAAAAAAGAAGAAGCCTGACCTGCGATTGGTTAAATAAAGGCGGAAATCCAGATTTTAAAACCATGAATAACGAAGCCGCCGCCATAAGAATCGAAGAGCTGAGATCCCTCATCACCCACCATAACCGGCGGTACTATCAATTGGACGACCCCGAAATACCGGATGCGGAGTACGACCGATTGATGAGAGAACTCATGGAACTTGAAAATCTGTTCCCTGATCTTGACGCATCCGATTCCCCCACCCGGCGCGTCGGCGCCGCCCCTCTGGAAAAATTCGAGACACAGAATCACCTGACCCCCATGCTCAGCCTCGCCAATGCCTTTTCCGAGCAGAATATTCATGATTTTGACGAGCGCATCAGGCGATTTCTCGGCTCGGATGAGGCCGTCACGTTTGTCGTCGAGCCCAAGCTGGACGGCGTGGCCGTCAATCTCATCTACGTCAACGGCGTTCTGGACGTCGGCCTGACGAGGGGAGACGGAACGACAGGGGAAGTCATCACCCGGAACCTCAAGACCATTCACACCATTCCCCTGAAAATGAAGGAAACGCCGGAGGCCGCCATCCCGGAAAGAATAGAAATCCGGGGCGAGGTGTTCATGGAAATCGAGGCCTTCAAAATCCTGAACAAAAGAAGAATCCGTAATGCAGAGCCCTCTTTTGCCAATCCAAGAAACGCCGCCGCCGGGTCGCTCCGGCAACTGGATTCAAGAATCACCGTCAGAAGGCCTCTGGACATCTTTTGCTACGGCATCGGCACGGTCACAGGACTCGCCTTCAAAAGCCACTGGGACGTCATGCAAACCCTGAAGCGCTGGGGATTCAGAACCAATGACCGTATCCGCCAGGCCGAAGACGTTAACGCCTGTATTCAATACTACCAACATATCATCGACATCCGGAAAGACCTTCCCTATGAAATTGACGGGATCGTCATCAAGGTGGATGACCTTTCCATCCAGGATCGCCTGGGCGCCGTTTCCAGAAGCCCCCGCTGGGCCGTCGCCTGCAAATTTGCGGCAATGCAGGAGACCACGGTCATTGAAGATATTGTCGTCCAGGTAGGGCGGACGGGCGTCCTCACGCCTGTGGCGCACATGAAACCGGTCCGGGTCGGCGGGGTCATGGTCAGCCGTGCGACCCTCCACAACCAGGATGAAATCGACAAAAAGGACGTCCGCATCGGTGACACCGTCATTATCCAGCGCGCCGGAGACGTGATTCCGGAAGTCGTCAAAGTCGTAGAATCAAAGCGGAACGGAACGGAACGGAAATTCGCCATGCCCCATGCCTGCCCGGAATGCGGCTCCGAGGTCGTCCGCGTCGAGGGAGAGTCCGCCCACCGTTGCATCGGCCTGGCCTGCCCCGCCCAGATCAAGGAAAACATTACCCATTTTGCCTCACGCGGCGGAATGAATATTGACGGGCTTGGAGAAAAGCTGGTCTCACAACTGGTAGATACCGGCACCATCAAAGACCCGGCTGACCTCTATTTCCTGACAACAGAAACACTTCTCGGCATTGCGGGATGGCAAAAAAAGAAAATACTGGCATCAAAACTCATTGCGGCCATCGCGGACACAAAGACCCCTCCCCTGGACAAGTTCCTCTTCGCCCTCGGGATACGCCACGTTGGCGAGCGCATTGCCGGGTTGCTGGGAGGGCATTTCAAGAATCTCGACCGGCTCAGCCGCGCCACGGAAGAAGAACTCCTCGCCATCCGGGATATCGGCCCGGAAGTGGCCCACAGCATTACCCGTTTTTTCCGCGAACCCACCAATATCCGGATCATAGAGAAATTCAGGGAATCGGGGATCACGCCCATTGAGACGTTACGGCTGGAAACAGCCCCGCTTACCGGAAAATCATTCGTATTCACAGGCGCACTCACCGGGATTACCCGGAATGAAGCAAAAGAGATCGTGGAATCCCTCG
>JAPLJQ010000061.1 GCA_026388495.1 Deltaproteobacteria bacterium
TGTAACGGAAACCCTGTCGGTGGTAAAACTGGAGGAAGATAGACAGGGGTAATCTCAAATAGGTAACGCCGGTGGTTCCCGCCGGCCCGTTTTCATCATAGTGCTTCCACAGATCAACGACGCGAATGACTGGCTTCAATCGAGATTTCAGAAAGCTGTTTATAAAATCCCTTGACAATTTATCAATTCTCTTTAATATTATAATACACTGTAGCTGTTGACTTATTCTTTGATCATTTCGCCACTATATGTGTCTTTAAGAATTTAGGAGGGCAAGTGATTATCAAATTCATCATACAACCTTCCTGTCAGCGCTCTTAGCTGCCAGGAAATTCCTATCCATCTAAATTCTCCTCATGTTGTGAATTGCGACATTCCTTAAGAGTTGCTTATTCTGCACTCCGCGACTGAAGAGGTTCCTGTTCCCCCGCTCTTCTAAAAAGGGCATTCGTTTCCGCGTCGTTTGTCATTTCGAGATGTTTTAGAGAAAATTAACCATTAACTTTTCAAACATCTTGGGCCAGATTTATGAAAACCGTTGAAAAGACGGAGTTTTCTGATCTTGTCATTCGTTTGATGAATGAATTCGTCGCCCACGATTACCTGGAAGAGGGGGTTTGGGAGTTTCTGAAGTGCATTCAACCGGACCAGATCGTGAGTTGTTCCCGGATAGATCACTTTGTTCTTATTGCTGAAATGGAGGATCAGATTATAGGAACGATTGAAATACGAGAATATAATCATATATCTTTGTTCTGTGTGGAAAAACAATACCGGCAAAGAGGCGTCGGCAGAAAATTGCTGCAAAGGGCTTTGAATTTCTGTTTAAAACATAACCCGAACCTGTCTGAAATCACTGTCAATACCCTTCCCAGTTCCGTTCATATATATAAGAGGCTGGGTTTCCATTCAGAAAAATCTGAAGCGATGGAAAGGGAAATTCCCTATACCCCCATGTTTCTCGTTTTATCACAGGTGGAAAATTTTCAACCCTTATCTTCTGATGCGTGTGAATTTTTGCTTGATATGTCATTTCTTTATGATGGGGGAAATATAAGCAGAGCAGACTTGACGAACTCATAAAAAGTCCCAAAATCTCTACGTTGTCATTCCGGACTTGATCCGGAATCCAGTTCTTTCCAGTAGTTACATTTACTATGGATTCCGGCTTTCGCCGGAATGACGACATTTTACGAACTCATCAGACTTGATGTAATGACTGTAACATGTGGTCTGAGGTGCTGATAATCGTGATTTATGCATTCATTCTATCTCACAGAGGTCTCTCGGACTTTTGGTCAGGATCTCATTACCTCCTTCTTTTATTAAAATCATATCTTCGATTTTTACGACGCCCTGACCCTCGTCCATCATATGCATATCCAGGGCGATGACGCAATGTTCGCCTATTTCAGATCGGTCATATTCAGAAAGAATGGGGGGCTCGTTCAGTTCCAGGCCTATCCCGTGACCGATCATGCGTGACCGCTTCCCTTTGCCGAAGTTCAGGAAATGATGTTCCCTACGAAGTTTCCCGGCTTCATTCAGGGCCATGCCGTAAATGTCACGGCACGGCATTCCCGGTTTGATGCGGTCGATGAGGTGATCCGCAATGGTCTTCAAATCGTCGTACATCGATCGAATTTTCGTGCCGGCCTTTCCCAGACAATACGTCCGTGTCTGGTCGGCATGGTATCCCCTGACGAGGGTCGGTATATCAACGACGACGATATCTCCCCGGGTTATTCGTCTTTGAGAAGGCCCCGCAGGAACTGCAGGACTCAACCCGGTCCCCGTAATGGTATAGACAACGCCGCTGTTATTAAAGAGGTTCGGCCCCGAGGCGACAGGGCCCCGGCTCATGAAGAAATCGGGCTGGCGGATAAAGAATATCCCTTCATGTCCCGATAAACGGTGAGCATTTTCCACGGCAGCCGCCAGTTCCAGTTCTGTGACGCCTTCCCGGAGGGTTGAAACAGCGGCTACATGGCCCTTGTGAATCGCCTCGCATGCCGCTTTGATTTCTGTGATCTCAGAGAGGTCTTTGTTTTTTCTCTGTTCAAGAATGAATAAAGAGGCATTGACAAATTCGCTGTCCGCAAAAATCTCCCGGAATCCTCTGAATTGTTCAACCGTTAAGAGATCTAATTCCGTCGCGATCTTTTTGGCGCTTCCCTTCATGCCGGACAATATTTCCTTGGAGATGTTTGAAAGGCGCCGTTCTTCCCTGATGTTCTTTTTATCGATAAAGACGTCCTGCAGGGCAACGTCAAAACCACTTCTGACAAACAGGATGTAATCATCCGGCAACACGGCAAGATAGGAAGGCTGCGCCGTTCCTGTGTAATAAAAGATATCCCGGGAATAAAACAGCAGGGCGCCGCTTAACCCCTCTGCGATCATTTTATCCTGAAGGGCATGTATTCTCATTATTCGATCCATTTCCCCCTCCTTTTTTTTAACCTCCGTAAATGACCTTTTCCTTCAGTTGTTTCCACGTATTTTCAGAATACCAGATATCGACAAATTCATAAATGGATTCCTTTTCCCTTGGGATTTTTACAGTTTATAAACCATGAAATAAAAGTGCAGAAGTAACCTGAAGGACATTAAATGTAGTAATACTTATTACGAATGAGATGGTGTGTCGACCCGCCGGATAGATGGCCCTCAGGGCGGCATGAATGACGGGATTTACGGGAATGGAGACTTTGTCCCTCCTGAGGAGGGCATCATCAATGCCCTCACAGGGAACCAGCCTGGATACGCTTTCCGTTACAGATCGGGGGGATTTGTTTTTTCTGTCCATCCGGTTGAAACCTGATCCATCGCTATGACTGGTTTAGGCACGTGCAATCCGGGCGAGACGGGTCCAGCTTTTATTGTTCCACGCGGCGTCAACGTCCGGGATACTGGATTCATCGAGAGGATCAAGACCGCATTTACGGGCGAAGTACCTGTGAAATGCGACGCACCCCGTCAGTTCGGGATGAAAGATCGTGGCCAGCACCTCCGGGCTTTCCGCAGCAGCGATGTAATCGTCCATCTGGAAGAGCGCCTTCACTCCGGGGCCGACCCGGAGAATCTTGGGCGCCCGGATGAAGATGAGGGGAATCGGATCAGGTGAGATGGGCAAAATGACGGCCTCGCATGCAAAACTGTCCAGCTGGCTCCCGAAACTGTTGCGTTCGATGTCAAGATCGATCAGGCCGAGACAGGGGGATTCGCCGACAACGGTCTTCGCAAGGAGGATGGCGCCCGCGCAGGTTCCCCAGATTTTCATTCCCCGCTTGAACTCACGTATGATGGCGTCCTTAATGCCGAAAATGTGGATCAGACGGGAAATACAGGTGCTTTCGCCGCCGGGAATGATGAGTCCTGCCAGATTTTTCAGATCATCCCGCTCTTTGACCGGTTTACCGGGGATGCCAAGGCGTTCCAGGTGATCGATATGTTCAACGACCCCACCTTGAAGATCAAGAACGCCTATCATTTACCATCCTCGTCCTGCCAGAAGCTGTCCTTCCGGGATTTCCGATATTTCAAGACCGGGCATGGCGTCACCGAGACCCATGGACGCCTCCAGCACTTTCGCCGGGTCATTGAAATAAGCGGTTGCCTTGACGATTGCCCTGGCACGAACGGCCGGGTTTTCCGACTTGAAGATGCCTGAACCCACAAATACTCCGTCACATCCCAACTGCATCATGAGCGCCGCATCCGCCGGGGTTGCAATGCCGCCGGCAGCGAAATTGACGACGGGCAGACGGCCCAGATTCCGCACAGAAACGGCAAGTTCATACGGGATGCCGTTGGCCTTGGCAAAACCCGTCACTTCTTCCAGAGGCATGTTCGCGAGCTGCCGTATTTCCCTGTTCATGGTCCGCATATGGCGGACGGCTTCAACCACGTTGCCCGTTCCGGCCTCGCCTTTGGTACGAATCATGGCGGCGCCCTCGGCGACACGACGCAAGGCTTCACCGAGATTGCGGGCGCCGCAGACGAAGGGGATGGAAAACTTTGTCTTGTCGATATGGCATTCTTCGTCGGCGGGCGTAAGCACCTCGCTCTCATCGATATAGTCGATTTTCAAAGCCTCCAGGATCTGCGCCTCCACAAAATGGCCTATTCTGGCCTTGGCCATGACCGGTATCGACATGGCTTTCTTGATGTCCAGTATCATGGCCGGATCGGACATCCGGGCAACGCCGCCCTGCTTGCGAATATCGGCGGGAACCCGCTCAAGTGCCATGACGGCTACGGCTCCCGCTTCTTCGGCAAGCTTCGCCTGTTCCACGTTGGTTACGTCCATGATAACGCCGCCCTTTAACATCTGGGCGAGTTGGACATTCAGTTGATATCTTTTTGAGTCCATGTTTATTTAGCCCCCCCTTAAAACGTCTCCCACACTGTCACACCGGCGCAAGCCGGTGTCCGGAACGTCTTGAAAACACCGGATTCCGGCTTTCACCGGAATGACAAAAGGAAACAAATAATCACTTATTACGAGTTCATCAATATTGAAGAAGGTATTTTTATTGATTCTTATGGCATAAAATATAATCCCGTCAAGTATAATAGTCAAGGGGGATTCACCGCGCTTCATTACCAGATCATTCTCATTTTTACACCCTGACCATCAAGATAGGATTTAATATCCTTAATGGTGTATGTCCTGTAATGAACCATCGATGCAATGAGGGCGGCATCGGCCCTGCCCCGTGTGAGAACATCGAGGAGGTGTTCCGGCTTTCCTGCTCCTCCTGAAGCAATAACGGGGATACGGACGTTCGTAGAAATTAGATGGGTCAGGTCAATTTCATATCCTTCCTGTGTGCCGTCGGCGTCGATGGAATTCAGACAGATTTCCCCCGCCCCGAGATTTTCCGCCTCTTTCGCCCACCACAGGGCATCGATCCCTGTAAATTTCCGGCCCCCGTGAATGACCATTTCATAACCTGACGGCGTCTTTGCGGACGGGGCTACTGTTTTCACATCCATGCCAAGAACGATGCACTGGCTGCCGAAGGCCCGGGCCCCTTCAGCAATCAGCGGCGGATTTTGCACCGCCTCGGAGTTGATGCTTATTTTTTCTGCACCGGCCAGGATAACCCGTCTCATGTCCTCAACGGTGCGGATGCCGCCGCCGACGGAAAAGGGAATGAAAATGGTTTCAGCCACCCGCCTGACCACGTCGATCATGATATCCCGGCCGTCGGATGACGCCGTGATGTCATAAAAGACGATTTCGTCGGCCCCCTGTTTATAATATTCCCGCGCCGCCTCCACGGGATCGCCGATGTCGACGTTGCCCTTGAATTTGATGCCTTTTGTGAGCTTCCCGTTGCGGACGTCCAGGCAGGGGATGATCCGTTTACTCAGCATATTCCCCTCCCCATCGGCAGAAGTTTTCCAAGATCTGCAGCCCCGGTCTCCCGCTTTTTTCCGGGTGAAATTGCACGGCCACGAGGTTTCTGAAGGCTACGGCGGCGCAAAAAGGGATGCCGTAATCGGTCCATCCGACGACCCGGCGAGCATCTTCCGGAGACGGATAATAGGAATGGACGAAGTAGAATTCAGCGCCGGCGGGAAGTTCCTGAAATACGGGATGGTCTTTTTGAAACGACACGCGATTCCACCCCATGTGGGGTATTTTCAGCGGCAGGCCGTCCTGTTCAATATCTTCCGAAAATCGCCTGACACTGCCCGCCACGATGCCCAGGCAAGGTGTCTGGTTCTCTTCGCTGTATGCAAAGATGACTTGCGTCCCGAGACAGATGCCCAGCATGGGTTTTCCTTTCTCAATCCACTCCCGAATCCATTGATCAAGGCCGCTCTGGCGGAGATTTGCCATAGCCTCCCCCGCCGCGCCGACGCCGGGAAAGACAATATGGCTTGACTGAGACAGCACCTCCGGGTCATCGCTGATCCGGCAGGGTTTTCCCAGATAGCGGAGCGCCCGGGCCACGCTGGTCAGATTTCCCGCTTTATAATCGACAATACCGATCATTTCCCATCCTTCACA
>JAPLJQ010000244.1 GCA_026388495.1 Deltaproteobacteria bacterium
AGACGTGTGCTCTTCCGATCTATGATTCGGCCTTTCATTTCTATTACAGGGATCTGTTCGATGAACTGGAGCTGGCAGGTTGCACGCTGACGTTTTTTTCACCCATAGCAGACTGCCGTCTTCCGGAAGGATTGGATGCCCTCTATATCGGAGGGGGATATCCGGAGGCACATGCAGCGGCCCTGGCGGCCAACCGGGAAATGCTCTCGGACATCCGGGAGTTTGCATCATCGGGTCGGGCTGTTTATGCCGAGTGCGGCGGGTTGATGTATCTGTGCCGGAATCTGGAGACCAAAGAAGGCATTATATATCCCATGGTCGGGGTGATTCCGGCGTCAACCCGGATGCTTGACCGGTTGAAATCACTGGCATACGTCGACGTGACACTGAATGCAGATTCTCTCTGGGGCGCCAGGGGGGCAACCCTGAGGGGCCATGAATTCCACTACTCGGAATTGACCTCCGATCCAACAGAAAATACGCAATGGAAAACCGTTTATACATTGAAAAGACGCAGCTTGGATGATGCCACGCAAGAGGGTTTTCAAAACGGCCGAATATTGGCGAGTTATACCCACCTCCATCTTGCTTCACGCCCCACGGCGTTGAAATATTTTATGGATAAGACCTTCTGAAGGGTCCCCCCTTGTCCGCCTTGGTGGGCAATCCTGATTGGATCGGGGCAAGGGGGGATCAGTCAGTAACCCTGCTTTTTAGGAAAAGCCGAAAATGGAGAAACGCATAAAGAAAAAATACCCCCGCGTAAGCGAGATGACCCCCGCCCAGCAGGTCGGCATGGTCCGGGAGCTTTTCTCGACGATCCCCCGGCGCTACGATTTTCTGAATCGATTCTTCAGCCTCAGGCGGGATGTGGCCTGGCGACGGGTTGCGGCCCGGAAGATGCGTTTTTTTAATACAGAGCAGTTTCTGGACGTGGCGACCGGTACGGCGGATCTCGCTGTGGCGGCGGTTCAGCGGCACACCCGTATCCAGGTAACCGGTCTGGATTTTGTCCGGGAAATGATGGCAGTAGGACAGCAAAAAATTCGTCATCATCGCCTCTCGGACCGCATCCGGCTGATCCAGGGGGATGCGATGAACCTGCCTTTTCCTGACAATACCTTTGATGTCGCCGGAATTGCGTTCGGAATCCGGAATATACCGGATCGTCAGCGGGCCCTCACGGAAATGAAACGGGTGGTCGTTCGTGAAGGACAGGTGATCGTTCTGGAGATGCATTATCCCCGGCATCCATTCTTGCGCGGGATTTATGATCTTTATCTCAATCACCTGTTGCCCCGCATGGCGCACCTCTTTTCGAGAAATCCTGCAGCGTACTGTTATCTTGGAGATTCTATTATGAAATTTCCTGCACCGGACCAATTCGCACACCTCATGGAAGAGGCCGGCCTGATAAGGGTTGAAAGATATTCCCTGACCCTGGGGATCACCTTCCTTTATATCGGCGTGAAACCGTAAGGGGGATCGGTTTTTTAACCGTTCAACTTGGCGATCCCGGATTTTGTTTCCTCAGAGAGGAATTCCCATAACCCGACCTGTTTCAGTGTCTCGACGGTCGGTATTCCCCCGAAGTTCCAGCCCCGTTCGTGGTAATAGGATTGAATCAATTGTCTTAACTGTTCTTTTCTGTGAGTCATCAGGGTTTCCCGCTTTTCCCCTGTTTGCATTTTCTGAATCGCATCAAGAGGCTTTTTCATAATTCCGCTGAGGTCCTGGTCGTTATAGGCCTTTTCGGCGTCATACAGATCATCGTCCGTCGGACCGATGGCCCTGTCCGGGATCCAGTCGTACTTGCCGGTGTCTTTGCCAAAGATCATGGCATTCATGACCCTCTGTAGATTGATATCCCGGTCTGTCTGCTCGAATATCGTTTCCCAGGTCATATTCGTTCCCAGCATCCCGTTGTAGAAATCCGCGTATATTTCCTGGGAGGCAGGATTGATATACATGTCCGTATCCTTCTTCATCTTCTCGGATTCGGGGTTGAAGACATCGACCCAGGGCAGCTTGCACAGGCCCATGTTGTCATTGCCCAGGCGGACTCTCGGATACGTGATCAGTGCCCTTGCTTTATCCTGAAGGGTTGGGAATGCGCCCAGCAGATCCACTTTGATGAGCCATGCGGCGGCGTGATGCGCCCCGATGTCACTGGCGGCGGCGTAAGAGCCCTGCATGGACAGGGAGCGATGGGTCCGGTAAAGAGAAAAGGGCAGCCCCTTGGTATGCATGGCAAATCTCAGGAGTTCTTTCTTCGGGTTTGTTTGACCGGTTCTTTCGACATATCTGTCCGAGATCCAGTTGACCAGATGGACCATGCCTTTTGCCGTTTCTTTTGCAAATTCCGTCTCCCGGCGGGCAATCTGATGAATGAATTCCAGCGCTGATTTTTCATCCCCCCATGCAAGCGTGAACCCGTTCGTATCTTCTTTGGCCAGATAGCCTCTCTGGAAGCATTCCATCAAAAAGGCCATGATGACGGCCGTGGTGATGGTATCAATCCCGTAGTTATCGCAATGCCAGTTGGCCTCCATGATGAATTCGGGATTCCACATGCCCAGGTTGGAACCGAAACCGGCGGCTGTTTCATACTCGGGACCATCCACCCACACTTTTTGATTTTTTTGAGCGCCTGTGGTCAGTGTCACCCAGCCACCCTTGGTGCATTGCAGGCTGCATCCGGGGAAACAGCCATCCATGCCTCTGTGATCGAACAGGTTTTCAGCATAAAATTTTCCACTGATATTCTCAGCCCGCGGGTCGGAACCCAACTGGTAATTGTTCACGGGCAGGGATTGATACGCTTCCTTGTTCATGAAGCTGATCAGCCCTGCGCTGCCCTTGCGTGACATCTTCAGTGATTGTGGATCGACTTCCCTGACGATTTTTGACAGTTTTGATCCGGCGGCCTTAACTTTTTCCCAGTCGGCTGCTCCGAAGGGATTTTCGCCTTTGGGAAATTCTGCGAGGACCACAATTGCCCTGATTTTTTTATCCATCATGACGGAGCCGAGACCGGTTCTCCCCGCCTGTTTGGTTCGAAAGAATCCCTTTCCCCCGGTCATGATTTTGGTGGGATCGAAATAATGGCTGTTGATGCATCCATAGGTTGTGTTGGCGGCGCCGATACCCGTTGTAAGAAAAACGATGTCCTTCTTGTCATGACCTGCCTGGACAAATCTGTCGGCGATGACTTTTTCCAGGTCGAAGACATGGTCGATGGCAGGCGCTTCCATCAGAGAGACCACCCCTTTGAAACCGTCGATGACGATCATCGTGTCCTTCAAGGCTTTTCCCGTTATTTCGAGGGCGTCGAAACCGGCGTACTTGATATAGGCGCCGAAATGTCCTCCGAAATTGGAGACGCCGGGAATGCCCGTAAGGGGTGATAATGAAACGGCCATGCATTTGCTCGTCCCCGGGAATTGAGGAATGCCTCCCAGCGGGCCGGGTGAAAAGATCAGGGGATTTTCATCATCATGGGGATCGGTTGTCGGGGTGATTCTTTTATGAAGAAGATATAATCCCAGGGCCCTGCCTCCGATGAAAAAGTCCCGGACCCGTGGGTCGATGTCGCTTGTCTGAATGGCGCCGTTTCCGGTATTTATGGTGAGAATTTTGTTTGTATATCCGTGATTGAGATGTGCTTTTGTAAATTCCATGTTCCGTTCCCTTCTTGTTGACGTCCTGAGGTTTCCACCAATGATTGACATGTCGTCGTTTGCTATTTTTTAACGTTGCAATATAGGACAAAGAGAAATTGCTTGTCAATGAATTATCTTGACATTCCCGGAAAATAATGGTTGAGCCTTCCATAAATTATTCGACCGTTTAAGGACAGGGAATTTAGTGAAGTCATTTAGGAAATTGCGATTTGGATCGTCGTCGTGAATTCTGAGAGAACATCATTGAGAGGTATGGTCTATGCGTCCATGTTTGGATCGCTGACCGCCATCGGGGCCTATATCATGATTCCCCTGCCTCCTGTTCCGATCACATTCCAGACGCTCTTCCTCAACCTGGCCGGTGCGCTCCTCGGCGGGTACCTTGGGGCGTTGAGTCAGGTGGTTTATATTCTTCTGGGGGTAATCGGGCTGCCGGTTTTTGCCGGTGGTAAGGCGGGCCTGGGTGTGCTGCTGGGTCCCACAGGCGGATACCTGTTCGGATTTGTGCTGGCTGCTTTTGTCGTAGGAAAACTGATCGCCGTCAAAAAGGATCCGGGGCTGATCTGGACGATCCTTTCCATGATGGCGGGGATGGTCGTCATATACTTTCTGGGCATTCTACAACTGACGCTGGTGGCAAGACTTTCGGTGGAAAAGGCTATCGTCGTCGGCGCCCTCCCTTTCCTTCCGGGCGATATGGTAAAGATTGTATTGGCCTCCTTGATCTATCTTAAAATCAAGGATAAAATACACATTCGATAGAGGTAATTGCAAAAGTCCGCCATTTGTCATTCCGAACGAAGGGAGGAATCTTAATATGTTAATATTATTATTCATTTAGATCTCTCGCGGTGCTCGAAATGACAAAAAAAGAGAATTATGACACGGTCTCTGCGCGGGAATGATAAAGAAGAAGATGAGTAGCAAGTCATTGTTATGATAAGTGTCGAAAATATCATTTACCGTTATGATCAGGGCGACCCGGTCCTCAAGTCTTTAAGTATGGCCGTTGGCGACGGGGAGTATGTTGCCCTGATCGGTCCGAATGGCTGCGGGAAAACAACATTGATCAAGCATTTAAATGCACTTCTTGTCCCCGCTGAGGGGGTTGTGCTTGTGGACGGCACCGATACAAAGGATTCGTCGGCAGTAAGAGAGATCAGACGCAGAGTGGGTATGGTTTTTCAGAATCCCGATAATCAGATTATCGGTATGAGTGTTGAGGAAGACGTGGCTTTCGGTCCCGGCAATCTGGGCCTTCCATCCAGCGAGATCCGCGAAAGGGTTGATGCGTCTCTTGCCATGGTGGGAATGGCGGACTATGCGAAACGTGCTCCCCATACCCTTTCCGGCGGCGAAAAGAGGCTCATTTCCATTGCGGGAGTCCTTGCCATGAAACCCCGCTATATTGCGTTTGATGAACCTACCGCCAGTCTTGATCCGTCGAGCAGACAGAGGGTTATTGACATTATCAGGAAACTGAACACAGAGGGGATTGCCATCATACACATTGCCCATGACATGGATGAAATCATCCATGCGGATCGCGTCATGGTCATGGACCGGGGTGGCATATCCGTGAGCGGGACGCCGCGGGAAGTTTTCGCCCGGATAGAGTACCTTAAAACCCTCGGATTGCATATCCCGCAGGTTGTGGAGCTTCTCTGGAAGCTCAGGCAGATGGGATGGGATGTTTCTACAGATGTTCTGACAATAGAGGATGCCTGCCTTGAAATATCTGCATCGGCCGGCGATCATTCCGACACAGGTGATTCCAGCAGGGTGCGCAAAAGGATGGGTGAATATGTATAACCTGGGCCAGTACATCCATGGCGAAGCCATCACCTATAAACTGGATCCGAGGGTTAAAATCCTTTCCGCAATCGTGTTGAGTGTCCTTATCTTCAGGGCAAATCTTTCGGGCGGCATTCTGATCAGTGCGTTTTTAGCAGCCGTCATTCTCATGTCCCGACTGACGTTAAACCACATTCTGAACGCCTTTAAGCCGGTCGCGATCTTTGTGTCCCTTCTCTTTTTCCTGCACGTATTCTTTACCGATGGAACGGTGTTGCTTGCGTTTCCCCCTTTTCCTGTAAAAATAACGTATGAAGGTCTCTATCAGGGGGCTTTTGTTGCCTGGCAGATTGCCTGTCTGGTTCTGGCTGCTGCGATTCTGACGATGACAACGCCGCCCTCTGATCTGATCAGCGGCATTGAAAACCTCCTCAGACCGTTCAGGCGTGTAGGTGTACCGTCACATGATGTGGCGGTCATGATATCCATGGCACTGAGGTTCATGCCGACGCTTCTCGAAGAATTTGACAGAATCAGGATGGCCCAGATGGCCCGGGGCGCAGATGTCAAAATTGGCACCATCCCGGAGAAGACCAGATGGGCAAAAGCCCTGGCGATCCCTTTGATGTTCAGTGCCTTCCGACGAGCCGATGAACTTGCCGACGCCATGGAAGCGAGAGGTTATCAGCGGGGCTACAGGACAACCCTCAGGGAACTGCGGATGACTTCTCTGGATTCTGCGGCCATGGCGCTGATGCTGTTGTTCATCGGAGGCGTTTTTGTTTTGACGGGGTTATCGGGATGAATAATGGTTGGCTTTGGGTGGACACAGCTTCTAAAATGGATGAGGCCAGGGAGGATATCAGCCGTTCTCCCATTATCTGTGTAGACACGGAGTATGATTCTTTCCGGTATTTCAGGGCGGTTCTCTGTTTGATCCAGATCGAAGCTGATAAAAAAACATACCTTTTCGATCCCTTCAGCAGCCTGGATTATTCCTTTTTGGGCCCCGTTTTTGCCAGCCCGAATATCCTCAAAGTGATGCATGCCGGTGATAATGACGTCCGGATTTTAAAAAGGGACTACGGATTTGTGTTCAATAACATTTTTGACACACACAGGGCTGCCTCGTTGCTCGGCTGCCATTATCTTGCTCTTGACGCCCTGGTTGGCCGGTATCTCGGCATCGAGTTTGATAAGAAAAAGTCCATGCAACGCTCACGATGGGATGTCCGACCCTTGACCCCGGGGCAATTGCAGTACGCTGTTGAAGACACGGCTTACCTGAAGGATTTATATCGAAAGCTTGACGATGAAATAGAGGAAACGGGACTGAAAGAAAATGCCCTGAAATCGTTTGAGGGTATTGCCAACGTCACGTGGAGTGATAATTTCTTTGACCCCCGGGGATGTAAAAATATTAAAGGATATAAAAGTCTTACATCAGATCAAAAGCGTTGTCTGGGGCGCCTCTGCCACTGGCGTTTTCAAAAGGCGGATGAAACGAACATGGCACAGTTCATGATTTTGTCCGATCAGGCGCTCCTCGGTCTGGTCATGATGGAAACGCCTTCCTGGGACATGCTGAAGCATTCTGGTGTCCTGTCTTATGAAAAGGTGACCCGTTATGGCGCGGAGATCATGGAAATCCTGAAAGACAGCGTGGAGACATAAAACGAAGAGGTGTCCGGATTTATTAATGCCGGGATTTGACCGATAGCAGGGGCTTTATGGCAGCTTGCAATGAGTCTCATTCAAAAGATGGTTAATGTCTTTTTCAAGCTGGTCGAAACAATCCATGAGCGATTTGGCTTCATCCGTCAAATGCATACCCTGTCTCGCGTGGTCAATCTCCACAAGCTTCATGCCAAGCCGCTCTTCCGATGCTTTTAATCTCCCCCATGCCGCCCGGTATGACATTTTCAGCTTCTTGGCTGCCGCGCTCAGGCTATGGAATTCGTTGATAGCCTTTAACAGGCCATCGCGGCCGGGACCAAACACGACGCGACCACCACACTCCAGCCATATTTTATGTTTGATTTCCATTAGTTATCTCCATGATTGCCAAAAAACGTGCAAATACGATTGATTATGCATGTAGCGTAACATGATGAAGCGTTGCATGGCAAGGACTTTTGTCACACCATATCCGCATAAAAGAAAGCCCCTTCACAGATCTCCGTAAAGGGGCTTCAGAAGGGAACTGATCCGCGCCGCCTGCCGCGAATTACGCGCCGCCGAACGTTGCCGTCATTAAAACCACCGTCGCCGCTACCATCAGGGTTCCTACCAGGTAGATTTTAACCAAACGACTTTTTATTTAGTTTTCTCGGTAGCTACCGGAGAAGGTTCTTCCTTTGATTTTTCTGCAGCCACATCCCCTTTGACTTCTTTAATTTTTTCAGTGGAAACTTTAGCCTCTTTTTCGGGTGTTGCCTTCTCCATTTTTAAGCCCTTGACCTTCTCATCCTGAGCCTTGATCTTTTCTGTCAGATCAGCTATCTGTTGCTTGATGGCGGGCATTTTCGCGTCAGCCCGGATTCGGTCAGCCTGCAAATCGACTTTCTTTAACTTCAGGTTTGTTGTTGTCTTGACGTTGTCTTCCTTCTTACCCAATCCCGTCGCATCTATGGCTCCTAACTTCACGATATCATAGTCGAGCCCAGCGTCCTTCAGGTCTATATTAACCAGATCTTCCTCGAAATCGGCGTACTTTTTCTGTTTTTCCGCCAGGTCACTTTTCATCTGTGCCAGCTTCAATTTCTCCTGCGCGACAGTAATTGAAAACTCGGCCTTGGGGAATTCACCCCGTTTGTCCCCAGGGACCTTCGCCACCAGAGCCGGATCCACGTTTGAGGTTATTGATGCTACCCTTGAGGTAACTGAACCTTTGAGGTCATCCATCGTCGCACAGCCGGCAAGTGTAAGTATCAGCAGCAGCAACAACAAATATATAATTTCTGCCCTTTTCATCGTTTGTCCCCCATCATGTTTATATTTACAAAAGCACCCACTGTTAAATGGATACCCCCTGCATCTCCTGAAAAAACATATACCTATTTAGCCTTTGGTGACTCTGGAGTTATATCAATGAGTTTTTGTTGTGGCAAGAATTATTAATTTAAAATTAGGGACACTTCCCAACGGCCTTCATCAAGCCACCCATATGTCATTTGTGACATAAATGCTGGAAATCACTATCTTATTATAAAAAAAGCCATTGACAATCACACATCGAACTGGTTAAATGACGCCTATATGTTTTTTATCGGCGGTCTTTTTCCTCATAACGCTTAAACAACATATCCGCGGGTTAAACCATGTCTAATCGTCTTCTGTTCCATATCAATCGCTTAAATTCAGGGGGTAGTGCATGAAAAAAAGATTTCTTTTTGTCGTCGTATTTATTGTAGCAAGTCTTGTTTTTTCCGGATTCATCTTTGCTCAGGGTAAAAAGATTCCCGCCAACGGCGCGGCCGTCTGGGATCACCTGAAGAAAGAGGGTTACGCAAAAAAATGGAAGATGTGGCCGGGAACAACGCCGTTGTATAAAGGGCCGGAGCCTCACGGGGCATTTCTCACCACGTATGTGAATGACGCGGCGTTTAAGGCCATCACCGCCAAGAAGGGTAAATTCCCCGACGGGGCGATGATCGCCCAGGACAATTTTTCAAAGGACAAAAAACTGAAGAACATTGACGTCATGTATAAGGTGAAGGGATACAACCCGAAAGAGGGAAACTGGTTCTGGGTACAGTTCAGGACAGACGGCAGAATTATATCGGAAGGAAAGATCGATGAGTGTATCAAATGTCATGTCGCCCAGAAGGGGAATGACTACGTGTACACCACGAAGATGAAATAGTCTCTTTGATGATCATGGACAAGGATAATAAAAAACATAAGAGAAATCGGTGAATTGACTGAAAGGAGGTGCAAATCGTAAGTCAGTTCTTTTGTAAACCTTAAAGCGAGCATCAAATTGGAGGTTTTAATATGGAAGATAAAGAAAAAAAATTTCCTGAACTGCTCCAGAAGGAAACGACCCGCCGCGGCTTTCTGAGGGGAAGCGCCGTGGCAGCGGGCAGCGCCGTTGCTCTGGCGACGATAGGAAGCCTGGCTCCCAAGTCCGCCCAGGCACAGGCACAGGCGAAACCGCCGGAACCGAAGAAGGATCCGATGAAATTTCTTTTTGCGGAACGTCAGAATTGTACCGGTTGCCGGGCCTGTGAAT
>JAPLJQ010000037.1 GCA_026388495.1 Deltaproteobacteria bacterium
TGACGCTTTACAATCTGGAAAACTTTCTTGATGGAGATATTCAGATTGCAATCAACGCACTTGCAACCCATTTCCAGTCCGAGGCACTGAAACAGTCTGCCGGTTAAGACAACATTGAAGAGATTGCCGCGATGCACAGCTTCTCGCAATGACGGGAAACTACTTTTTACGAATTCATCGATGTTGAAATTCCAGGAAAATTTGGACATTCGGATTTCGTGCCTGGAGGGTATGCTTCTTTATGGATATCCGGAGCGTTCTCTATGACGCGACGCAGGATTTGGAACAGATGGGTTTTGCCACGCCAAGACTTGATGCCGAGGTGCTTTTGTCGCGTTGTATGAAAACGGACCGTCTCCGTTTTTATGCCCATCCGGAAGAAACTCTGACGGAAGAAGAGCTTCAAAGATTTCGGAATTGGGTCGAGAGGCGACGGGGGGGAGAGCCCGTTGCCTATATTATCGGGCAGAAAGAATTCTGGTCTCTTCCTTTTAAAGTCAACAACAATGTCCTCATTCCCAGACCGGAAACGGAGATGCTTGTCGAAGCAATTATCAGAACGTATTCGCCGGGGGATTTCATCCAGCTTATGATCCTTGAAATTGGCACGGGCAGTGGGGCCGTCAGTGTGGCCCTGGCTTCTGAATTGAATAACGTTCGAATTGTGGCCACCGATATTTCAAGGGAGGCACTTTCTGTTGCGGTGGATAATGCCCGGGAAAATGGCGTCCAGCGTCAAATTTCTTTTCGGAGGGGCTCATTTTTTGAGCCTGTTTCGGAAAAATTTGATATCATTGTCTCCAATCCGCCCTATATATCGGAAGAAGCGTTTGAGCATCTCCCCCCGGGGGTCAGAGAGTTTGAGCCCCGGGGGGCCCTTCTGGCCGGCACGGATGGAACAGCTTTTCACCGTGAGATTATCATGCAGGGAGCGCCTTACTTGAAAGAGGGGGGCAGGCTTTTTATTGAAATGGGTGAAGGTCAGAAAGACCGGGTTATAGAGATATTCAAAGAATCAAATCTCTACGACGACATAATTTTCATACGGGATTATGCCGGCGCCGAGCGGGCATTTTCGGCAAGAAGGAGGGAAGATATCATCCGTGGATAAAATTATCATCATGGGTGGCGAGAAACTTTGCGGCGATGTATTGGTCAGCGGGGCTAAAAATGCGGCCCTTCCGATCATGGTTGCTTCGCTTCTGACGCCGGGTTGGAACACGTTTCACAATATCCCTGATCTCGTGGACATCAGGACCGTTAAGAAACTTTTGGGAAATTTAGGCGTCAGGGTTGAAGGAAACTCAACCGTCAGAATCAATGCAGATACCATCATCCAAAGCGAGGCTTCCTATGATCTGGTCAAGACCATGAGGGCTTCCATCCTGGTTCTTGGTCCCCTTGTCGCACGTACGGGCGTGGCGAGGGTTTCTCTTCCGGGAGGGTGTGCCATAGGGGCAAGACCTGTAAATCTTCACATCAGAGCCCTTCAGGATATGGGCGCCGAGGTGGAATTGAGGGATGGTTACGTGGAGGCCAGGGCAAAAAAACTGAAGGGAACGACGATATATTTTGATATTTCTACCGTAACAGGAACGGAAAATATTATGATGGCAGCTTGTCTTGCTGAAGGAACAACGGTTCTGAAAAATGCCGCCCGGGAGCCTGAAATCGTCAATCTTGCTGAGGTGTTGAATGGCATGGGGGCGAGGATTTCCGGCGCCGGCACAGACGTCATCAGAATAGACGGGGTTGATCGTATGAACCCTGTTGAGGCCACTGTAATGGCGGATCGGATCGAAGCGGGGACATTCATGCTTGCCGCAGGTATTACGGGGGGAGATGTAAGAATCCTGGGCTGTAATCCGTCGCATCTGGATGCCCTTATTGCTAAGCTCAGAGATGCGGGCATGGAGATTACGCCCGTTGACGGGGGTGTCAGGGCGTCAGGGAGGAAAAAAATAAAAAGTATTGATATAAAAACACTTCCTTATCCCGGATTCCCGACAGACCTTCAGGCCCAGATCATGGCCATGATGACCATAGGCAGCGGACTTGCTGTGATTACGGAGACGGTTTTCGAAAACAGGTTTATGCATGTGAGCGAATTGATGCGCATGGGGGCCGATATCGTGATTCAGGGAAACAATGCCATGGTCAGAGGCGTTGCGAAGCTGAGAGGGGCTCCGGTGATGGCGACGGATCTCCGGGCTTCGGCTTCTCTGATTCTTGCAGGGCTGGCGGCGGAAGGCAGGACGGTACTGTCCAGGGTGTATCATATCGACAGAGGGTATCAGAAGATCGAAAATAAATTATCTGCCCTTGGCGCAAACATAAAAAGGATTTCTGAATAGCATGAATATTATCCGCACGGACGAAGCTATATTTGAGGAGGTACTCAACCGGATTAAGCAACGGGGCAATGTGTTTGATGAAAGAATCATGACCGTTGTCAAGGGCATTGTCGATGATGTTGCCGCGAGGAAGGATCAGGCCCTTTTTGAATATACGCAGAAATTCGATGGATGCACCCTGAGCGCAGAAACGGTCGCTGTTTCTGTCGATGAAGCGGAGGAAGCCTTTGCCCGGGTCAGGACGGAGGATATGGCGGTTCTCCGGGTGGCTGCCCAACGGGTTGAAGTGTTTCACAGGAAGCAGAAACTGAAGAGCTGGTTTTCTTCGGATGAAGAGGGCATTGAATTGGGGCAGCGCATATTGCCGCTGGAGCAGGTGGGTATTTATGCCCCCGGCGGGCTTGCCTGCTATCCGTCCACAGTTATTATGGCTGCGGTGCCGGCTAAAATTGCAGGTGTTCGTGATATTATCCTGGTCACACCCTCCCGGGATGGGCGGGTAAATCCTCTCGTGGTTGCTGCTGCAAAGCTGAGTGGTGTGACACGGATCTTCAAAATCGGTGGCGCCCAGGCGATAGCGGCGCTTGCTTATGGGACGGAATCGATTCCGAAAGTGGATAAGATTGTCGGTCCCGGCAATGCCTATGTCGCAGCGGCAAAAAAAATGGTTTACGGCCAGGTTGCCATTGATATGATTGCAGGTCCCAGCGAGGTTGTTGTCATTGCTGACGGAACTGCTCACGCTTCGCATGTCGCAGCTGATCTCCTTGCCCAGGCGGAGCATGATGAAATGGCCAGCGCCGTTCTTCTGACGCCGGATGAAGCTCTGGCCGGGCAGGTAGCCTCTGAAGTTGAGCTTCAATTAAATGGCCTGCAAAGAAAATCAATTGCCATGCGTGCTTTAAAAAATTTCGGGGCCGTTATAGTGACAAAAGATATTGATGAGGCCATTGCAATAGCCAACCGTTTTGCCCCGGAGCATCTGGAATTGATGGTCAAAAATCCCCGGGAGATGCTCCCGAAAATAAAACACGCCGGGGCCGTTTTTCTGGGACACAATACTCCGGAGACCCTCGGGGATTATATTGCAGGTCCCAACCATATCCTTCCCACAGGGGGGACGGCAAGATTTTCCTCTCCTCTTGGGGTCTATGACTTTGTAAAGCGGAGCAGTGTGATTTATTTTTCCGAGGAATCCCTTCGAAAATATGGACATCAGGCTGCAACGTTTGCGGAAATGGAAGGGTTGGATGCTCATGGGAAGTCAGTTACTATAAGACTTGAGAGAAAAAACCCTTGACAAAAACCGCCTGTTGATTAAGATGACCGGGAGTTTCGCATCAGCGTTTTTTTATCCGTACCAGTGTCGGCGTAGATTCTCTTTGAGCGGGCGTAATTCAGCGGTAGAATGTCAGCTTCCCAAGCTGGACGTCGTGGGTTCGACTCCCATCGCCCGCTCCAATTTATTCACCCCCTCCACGTAAGTCTTAATTTTTTCTTGCAATCACGAATATTGTATGTTAGAAAACCCCTCAAAATCATCGTTTGTTTTTGATGAGTGGGCTTATGCCCACTTTTTTTTTCAATACAGGTCATTTTGCGGGAGCGTTGATTATTGGAAAAGAAATGACGGAAGCGAATCAAACATATAAAGAAAAAATCAGGGAATTAATAGAGCCGGTTCTTGAAGATGAGCACCTGGAGTTGGTCGAAGTTGAGTGCCTGAGAATGAAAGCCCGTTGGGTGGTGAGAATTTTCATGGATAAAATGGGCGGCGTTACGCTGGATGATTGCACTGAAATAAGTCATCAGGTGGGTGATATCCTGGATGTCCATGACATCCCTCCCGGTCCTTACACCATGGAAGTTTCTTCTCCCGGCCTGGATCGACCCCTTGCGAGGGATAAAGATTTCCTGAAATATCGGGGATCCAAAGTCTGCGTCAGGGTTGATCAGAAAATAGATGGAATCAGAAATTTCCGGGGGGAGCTGATTGATTATTTGGATGAGAATGGCAGAAAGTTTCTGATGGTAGATGTTGCTGGTAAGACCTATCGCATACCGAGAGATCTGGTGGTGAAGGCACATCTTGAATATGAGTTCTGACGATTAAATTTGGAGGAATTTTTAAATGTTTCCGGAACTTAAACGTCTGATCGAACAGATGGGTAAGGATAGAGGTATAGACAAAAACGTCATCATCGAAGCCCTGGAAACCGCTATGTTAACGGCTGCGCGGAAAAAACTCGGGCCTCATGTGGACATTGAAGCCCATTACAATGAAGACGTCGGTGAAATCGAGGTCTTCCAGTTTAAAACCGTCGTGGAGAAGGTTCTGGACCCCGAGGTCCAGGTGTCCCTTGGTGAGGCCAGGCAAAAACACGATGAAGGAGCGGAACGGGGAGACAGTCTCGGTATTAAAATAGAAACAAGCACGTTTGGCAGAATTGCTGTACAGACGGCGAAGCAAATCATCATTCAGAAGGTTAAAGATGCGGAACGGGATAACATCTACGAGGAATATAAGGACAGGAAGTTTGAACTGCTGAGTGGTTTCGTCCAGAGATTTGAGGGAGGAAGCATCATCGTGAACCTCGGTCGTACCGAAGGCGTCATTCCCACATCGGAGCAGATTTATCGTGAGGTCTATAAACGGGGAGAGAGGATCCGTGCATTTGTATGCGATGTAAAAAAGATATCGAAGGGTCCCCAGATCATTCTTTCCAGGACACATCCGGGATTTCTCAAGTCACTTTTTGAAGTAGAGGTTCCGGAAATTTCCGAGGGGTTGATCGAAATCGTGAATGTTTCAAGAGAACCGGGGAAACGGGCTAAAATTTCTGTCAGAACGAAAGATAAGGATATCGACCCTGTTGGTGCATGTGTGGGGATGAGAGGTTCCCGGGTACAGAGTGTGGTCCAGGAATTGCGGGGTGAAAAGATTGATATTGTTCCATATGCTACAGATGCCGTAACATATGTTTGCAGCGCCCTTTCTCCCGCCAAGGTGAATCGGGTTTTTATGGATGACGAAAACCGTTCCATGGATGTCATCGTTCCTGATGATCAGCTTTCATTGGCCATTGGTAAAAATGGGCAAAATGTCAGATTGGCCGTTAAGTTGACGGGGTGGAGAATTGACGTCAAGAGTGAATCCATGGCGGCAATACAGGAGGAAGAGGGACATAAATCCCTCATGAGAATCCCCGGTATTGAAGATGCAACGGCTGAAAGGCTCTTTGATGAGGGTTTTAAAAGTATCGCCATGATTGCATCTGCAGACCCGGACATGCTATTGTCCATTCAGGGTATTGATGAAAAGAGTGTAGCCCAATGGATAGAAGCAGCAGGACGGATTATCGAACAGGAACCCGGGGGATTGAAGAGTGACTGATTTTTTTTTGAAACCGTGGTGTTATCAGTGCGAATCGAACAAGCGGGGGTTCAGGAATGTCTAAAAAAAGAGTTTACGAGCTTGCCAGAGAGCTGGGCATTGACAACAAGGAACTTATCTCTCGTTTAGAGAAGCTCGGCATTGCCGTCAGGTCCCATTCAAGTACTCTTGAGGACAGTGACGTGCAGAAAATACAGCAAGAATTATTATTGGGTGAAACCCGCGAAATAGTTGAGCATAGAGTTAAATCAAGCGTCATCAGGAGAAGGGCTGTTCGTCCACCGATTGAAGACGTTAAAGTTGAAGAGGTTATTCAAGAGACCGCCCCCGTCAAGCCTGAAAAAAAACAAAAGGATGGCGCTGCTCCAGAGGAGGTTCCGAAAGTCAAAGACATACCACGGGAAACGGTATCCCCGGTTGTAACTCCGCCAATAGAGCCAGTTTCTCCGAAGATTGTTCCGGATGAAACCGCCCGGGTTGACGTCACCAAACCGGAGGCGGTTGTTGTTCCGAAAGAGCCTGAAAAAAAGATTAAACTCATTGAAAAGGAAGCGCAGCCCACTGTTTTATCTCCACCGTTGACCGTGGGGGCGGAAGAACTACCCGAAAGGAAGGAGAAAGAAGTGGCATTGTTGTCCCCCCAATTGCCGAAAGAAACGGTCATTGAGCTTAAGAAGGACGTTCATAAAAAGCCCGAGTTAAAGGTCATCAAAGAAGCGGTGCATCCCCAGGTGGAAAAGCCGGTAAATCTGGACGTTGAAAAGCAGAAGGTAAAGAGCAAAAAACCCGTCGAAGTGGTGATGGAAGAGGCGCCGGCACGGAAGAAAGCCTTTATAAAAAAACTCGTCGATAAGAAGGACAGACGGGAGGATAAAGAAAGGGAATACAGACCGGCACGATGGAAAGATGGGAAAAAACAGGCCGTCGTCAAGATGAAGAAGACGGTTGTGACCACCCCGAAAGCGATTAAAAGAAGGATCAGGGTTGGAGAGGCCATAACTGTCGGAGACCTGGCCAAGAAGATGGGAGTCAAGGCAAGCGAAGTCATTAATAAGCTGATCGGACTTGGGATGATGGTAACCATCAACCAGTCCATTGATTGTGATGCAGCGACTCTTATTGCCGCTGAGTTCGGATATCAGGTGGAGTCCATCGACGCGGAGTATGATGAGTCTCTGCAAAAAGCGCAGATGCCTTCCGGAAACCTCAAACCGAGAGCGCCTGTCGTCACCATTATGGGGCATGTTGACCACGGGAAGACATCCCTGCTGGATGCCATCAGGCGGACCAATGTGATGGGTGGGGAGGCGGGTGGCATTACTCAGGCAATCGGAGCCTATCATGTTCACATAAATGACAGGGATATTGTATTTTTAGATACCCCGGGGCATGAGGCTTTCACAGCCATGAGGGCGCGGGGAGCTCATGTGACGGATATTGTCGTTCTGGTTGTCGCTGCCGATGACGGGGTCAGGGATCAGACCATTGAAGCCATCAATCATGCGAGGGTGGCCGGTGTTTCCATTATCGTGGCGATCAATAAAATGGACAAACCCGGCGCTGATCCTGGAAAAATCA
>JAPLJQ010000347.1 GCA_026388495.1 Deltaproteobacteria bacterium
CCATGACCGGAGAAGCTCCCAGGGCAAGCAACGCGTTGGCCGAGTTGTTCATCGCCACGTAATTGGTGATGTTGTGAACCACCGGAGACTTTCTGCGGATTTCTGCAATGGATAGCCAGATGCTCGATGCGGTAAGCTTCATATATACTGCCTCCTGATGTGAACGGAATTTTTCATGAAGATTATCACAGGGAAAGGTCGAATGTAAACAGGGATATTGTTTGCATATGTTTTTTAAATTCCGTTGTGTTAATTCATCAAATATTGTAACTGTGCATGTCATGAGCAGCCTTGAAAAGATGTTAGAAACGCTGAAGAAAAATCAGGAAATCGCCCAAAAATTTTTCGAGATTGAGGCGAGTGTCCTTTCTATCCTGAATTTTAAGGATTTTCTGATAAGATTACTCGATGAGATCCGGGAGAAACGCCATATTCCATATGTATGGATTTCCCTGGTAGAAAGGGGTGATCTTGCAGATATGATTAAGCAATCTGTAACATCGGACACGCTTGCGAATCGCGTGAATTTCATAGACAGAGACGTCTTTTTAAAACTTGTGGAAAACAAAACGGATCCCGTTCTTGTGAGCAGTGATTTGGAAAAATATGATGGACTTATCCAGCGGCAATACAGAACGAACATTCGCTCCCTTGCCATAGCGCCCCTTACCCTTGATGGAGAAATCGTCGGAAGTCTTAACCACGGAGATGAGACAGGGAGTCGTTACCGATCCGATATGGATACGACGCTGCTCAGACAGCTTGCCACGATTGTATCCATCTGTCTTTCCAACGTGATGGCTCATGAAAGGCTCGATTTTCTGGCATCAAGGGATTCCCTGACGGGATTGTTGAACCGCAGGGTCCTGGAACAGATCCTCAACAGGGAGTTCGAACGGGCTGTACGGTACACGACACCGTTGACCGTTGTGTTTGTTGACCTCGATGATTTCAAAAGGGTTAATGATGAATACGGTCACAAAACGGGTGATGATATGCTGAAGTATGTGGCAAATCAACTGTTAAAGATGACCAGGGTGAGCGATGTCGTCGCGCGTTTTGCCGGTGATGAGTTTATCTCCGTTCTTACCAATACGACATATTCTGATGCCTTTGAATTTGCCGAACGCCTGCAGGATTTCTTCATCGGTCATCCAATGGAAATCGAAGGCGGCGGAACCATTCCTGTCGCTTTGAGTTTCGGGGTATCACGCGTCGGGGATGAAATATCGGATAGCGCGGAGGCTCTGATTCAGAGAGCGGATAAGATGCTTTACGAGGCAAAAAAGGAAAAAAGCAGATAAAAATGAGCGCGTAAAAATACGAGTTTTATGTCATCCCGAGAAGCAAACGCCGAAGAATCGTTGTGAAAGGAGGGTTTCATGCCTTACGTCAATATCAAAGTGACAAAAGAAGGGGTCACTCCGGAACAAAAGGCGGAACTCATCCGGGGTGTTACGAAACTGCTTGCCGACGTCCTCGGGAATAATCCGCAAACCACGGTGGTCGTGATTGAGGAAGTTGACATGGACAACTGGGGAATCGGGGGAGAATCCGTCACGGTCAGGCGGCAACGCAGGCCGTGATAGATGGAGTGGTTTTCATAAAGGAAATCCTGGCGGTAAGGATGCAGGACTGGATTCGCACCCCATGGACGGGTTTGATCACGAAGGCGTGAGAGGGGCGTTTAACATCCCGGACAACTACTTTGTCCCGATGCTTCTTGCCGTCGGTCATTTCAATGAGAAATACAAGCCCATGCCCCCGAAATGGAGAAAACCATACGAGGATATTGTGTTGGTAACCTATTGATATCAGGGGGGATTATTTATTCCGCCGATGTTAAACCAATGAGAGCAGGAAACAAGGAGAAGATGGATGAAAAAGGTATTCGCGGCAATCTTTTTTGTTGTGGTGTGTTTGTGCGCTTCTTTCAGTCAGGCGGCAGACGACAGGACGGATCGGAAATTCGTTGCCGAATTTGAAGGAGGCAGGCTCTACAAAGGGGGGGACGTTTATATTGTTGAACTGCTCGGCAGCTATCGTGAGATGGGAAGGCAATATGGGAAGCTTCTCAATATGGAATTAAACAAACTCTTCGATGTTGCGATCAACGGTCAGTTCATCCGGAAAGATGGGTTTTCCCGAGAGAGGCTGCTTGTGATAGCAAAATCCGTATTTGATGTATACCCGCAACGGTTTAAGGAGATCCTGTACGGCATGTCCGAGACGTCGGGTATGGATATCGACAGGATCATTATGCTCAATGCCATCGAGTGGTATCCGAAGATCAAAACCTTCGTTCCCAAATGTTCCGGAATAGCGGTGTGGGAGGATTATACGGGGGGAGGCCCTCTGGTGTTTGGAAGAAACAATGACGACACCGGATTTTATAAGGACTTTGCGAAATATATGGTCGTATCCGTTTTCAATCCTCTCGATACAAGCGTCCCTTTTGCCGTCATCAATTATGCGGGGGTGATGTATGCGCCGACGGGAATAAACCGCAAGGGGCTTTTCCTCGAACTGAACAGCGGAAACTGGGCCGGTTATTATCCGGACCGGTTGTCCATTTTCGTGACATTGCTCTCGTTTTTGCAGGATTTTCCCACCATGAAAGAGGTGGATCCGGCGTTCCAGTCTACCAGGGTCAATCTTTCTTCCATAATCAATGTCGCCGATCAGAATGTGGCTTACAGCTATGAATGTTCGCCTTCCGATGTGAAGCGCCGGTCTCAGGACCGTCCGGGGTTGCTTGTGGCGACGAACCACTTTGTGGACCCGTCATGGAAGGCGCCCCCTTTGGACGATGAACGTAATGCCTGGACGGTCAAGAGGCGCGATAACCTGCTGGCGCTGGGAGACAAATACAAAGGCAGGTTCAATGTGGAAAAGATGAAGGAAGTTCTGGATACAACGATGGATAAGGGAGGTGCGACACAGCCGGCGGAGACGATCTATCAGGTGATCGCCGTCCCCGGGGAACTGACCTTATGGCTGAAAGCGCCGGGCAATTTTGACTGGCAGAAAGTTGATCTGAAGGGGTTGCTTGCCGGAGAAAAGTAGTGAAACAATAAACTTGCCGCCCGCCTTGTCATCCCGTGCAACATTGACAGGAACAGGCGCTTTTATTGACATATTTCTTTTGTTTCTTATACTTGACTCGCAAAAAGGCGCCCGACTCAAACAAATATGGCCTTACGAATATGAAAAGCCGTAAAATCATGGAAGATGAAAAAGCCCAACGGATTCTTGCAGAGATTGAAGATAAAATACTCAACGGGGTTAATCTCGGCTTTGATCCGGAGGTGCTCGATGTGCTCAACAATTTCGATGCAAGCGAGAGGGAAATTGAGATACTGAAGGCAAAGATAGGAGAGGAAATTCTGGCAAGGCTTTTCAGTATAGCAAACTCCGTTTATTACGGGCAGCTCAAAAGGGGGTCTGTCGATACATTTTACAAAGTTGTGTCCAGGCTGGGGATGGATTTCACGCGAGTCCTTATCATATTCCTGGCAATTGCCGGCCTGTCAAGAGATAAGGAGGTGAAAATTATCTTCGCCAGAAGTTTTGCAACGTCAATACTTGGCGGCAGGATACTGGCGCAGGAATTCGGACTCAAAGTGAATGATACGAAAAAAGTCGAGCTTGGGGGACTCCTCCTCGAAATAGGCAGGATTATCATCGCCATATACAGGTCGCTCTATAACGAAGACTATGAACAAGCGGAGATAGGGGAAGAATTTATTGCTGCATATCATTCACTCCTCGGCGTGAAAATCATTGAGAAATTTAAATTACCGGAATACCTGAAGGATATAATATCCATGGAATGCCTCACGCTTGATGCTGAACTCATGGCCTTATCCGGGATCGTCATGGCGGCTTACGGCATTGTAGATTTGAGTTTCCGAAAGTTTGGCAACAAGCTCGTCATCGCCTCCCCAATGCCTGATCCGGACGGGATGGTGATACATACCACAGGCGCGGTTATCGAGGATACATTCAAAGCCGTCGGGCTTGCAAACTACATTAAGATTATAAGGCGGCCCCTGCCGCATCAATAACGCCATCCTGAAACACCCGGAGAACTGACCCGTCACAGCAAGACCCATATTTGAAGCCCGCCAACCGCCGGTGATCGAAAAAGAGCGAACATTTTCCCGTAATCGTTACATTATCTCAGCTCAAAGGATAAATGCGAGGCCGGCGTTTAGGCCAATGACTCTTGCTGTTTTGTCGATGCCGTTGGCGGTGTTTTAGGAGGCGCCGGAAAAGTGGGAGGTGGCGGGGTGCGGCGGAAGATGCCGAAGCCAACCGTTAGAATATACTATGGTTATAATATCATATTTGCACTCGCTGTTTACGTATGGTAATACCGGCTGACTTTAAATATAATGCCGACGTGTCATACTGGCGGAACCGGGCATGTTCGAATAAAACAGACAGCGATTCTCCGCTGACACTCGGAATGACATCGATCAAATACGAATCACATCGACAGGTGTTGATGTTCACGAGAGGGATGGGTATGGACGTCTCTGAACTGATCAGCAGGGCCATAAGCGAAGGCAGAACCTCCCTGAACGAGGCGGACTCGAAACAGGTGTTACGTCATTACGGTGTTCCTGTGGTGGAGGAATTCGTTGTAATGGATCCTGAGGAGGCGGTTGCGAAGGCAGAATCCGTGGGTTTTCCCGCGGTTCTGAAGGGTTTGGGCGTCCGGCTGACACACAAGACTGAACGGGGGCTCGTCAGACTCAATCTGAAAGACGCCGATGATGTTCGCCGGGCGGCCCTGGGAATTGCTGAGTCAGCGGGCAGCGATCTGGAAGGGTTTATCGTGTACCACATGCTCTCCGGAAGACGGGAGTTTGTGGCGGGGTTGTTTCGTGATGACCAGTTCGGGCCCGTTGTCATGTTTGGCTTGGGTGGGATTATGACGGAAGCCCTGGGGGATGTGGTGTTCAGGATTGCGCCTCTCGATGAAATCCATGCGAACGCCATGATGGAAGAGCTTCGCGCCGTAAGGCTCCTGGGTAGCTTCCGGGGGGAGGAGGCGATTTACAGAGAACAGATGGTGCGTGTTCTGGTGGGCCTGTCCCGGCTGGGGATGGAACATCCCGAGGTCAGGGAAGTTGATATTAACCCCCTTCTTGTCGGTCGGGACGGCGTGGTCACCGCTGTGGACGCCCTGGTTGTCCTCCATGAAATAACCTTGACGCCGTCAATGAATCCGCCTGTGGAGCCGAAGGCGATAGGCCGCCTGTTTTATCCCCGCTCCATTGCCTTTATCGGCGCGTCCGCCGTGTTCGGTAAGTGGGGTTACACCCTTTTTACAAATGTTCTTGCCGGGAAATTTAAAGGAAATATTTATCTGGTCAATCAAAAGGGCGGTGACATTGCAGGGATGCCTGTTTTCACGTCCGTGACGGAAATTCCCGATCCTGTGGATCTTGCTGTGGTGATGGTGCCCGCCGAAAAGGTGCCGGCTCTGATTCCGCAGTTCAAGGCAAAGAGGATTAAGTATGTGCTCCTGGTTACGTCCGGTTTCAGTGAAACGGGAGCAAAGGGTCGGCGTCTTGAACAGCGGCTCGTGGAAGAAGCCCGGGCTGCCGGTATCATTATTCTTGGCCCCAACACGATGGGTATCTGCAATCCCCATGAGAGCTTATTCTGTACCTATCAGCATGTGCGGCCGAACCCAGGATCGACGACCCTGATATCCCAGTCTGGTAACCTGGGAACGCAGCTTCTGGCGTTCGCCGAACGCGAGGGAGTCGGCATACGGGCGTTTGCCGGATCAGGGAATGAGGCAATGATCACGATTGAGGATTATCTGGGAAGCCTTGAACATGATGACCTGACGAAAACGGCGGTTCTGTATCTTGAAAGCGTGAAGGACGGTCGGCGTTTTTTTGAAACGGCAAGACGCGTGTCACGTAAAAAACCGGTAATCATGCTCAAGGGAGGTCGCACCCAGGCGGGAAACCGCGCTGCTGCAAGCCATACGGGAGCCATGGCCTCCAATCATGTCATTTTTGAGACGGCGTGCCGTCAGGCGGGCATTGTTCTGGGAAAAACATCCATGGATCTCCTTGATTTATCCGCGGCATTCTCATCGTTGCCATTGCCTGCAGGCAACAGGGTCGCCATTATGACCCTCGGCGGCGGCTGGGGGGTTGTGACAGCCGATCTTTGCGTCGAATACGGACTTTCCGTACCCCAGCTTTCTCCCGGAATCATTTCGCAGATCGATCAGATCCTGCCGCCGTACTGGAGCCACACCAATCCCGTTGACCTGGTGGCGGAGATGGATTTGTCTATCCCGATGATGCTGTCGGAATCCCTGATCAGGTGGGACGGATGTGATGTTCTGATTCATCTGGGCATTCTGGGACGAAAAATCTTTGTCGAACGGATGATAGAATCCGCCTTCGCTGTTGATCCCCATTGTGATCGCGCTTTACTGGAGGAAATTCCCCGCCGTCTTCTCGAA
>JAPLJQ010000468.1 GCA_026388495.1 Deltaproteobacteria bacterium
ACGGCCGTGCGTATGTTATTGATTCAACCTGTTATGTACTTCATCTGTTTTAAAGCCTGTGGAACCCATATCCCGCTGACTTCTCTTATACTCATATCCAATATATTAACAGCCGTCAGCTTGATCCCGATCACTGCACAGGGGCTGGGTGTCGTTGAAATAAGCGCCGTCTATTTGTTTTCTCTGATACATGTAAATGAATCGACAACCGTTGCGATCTATCTTATATCAAGACCATTATATTTTATTTTTAGCGGCTTGCTTTTGCTGTTTACTGGTGCCTTATGGGATATCCTATACAGGAGAGACATTTTCTTTAAAAAATGTTGAAATCATGTGGTTGTCATAGTTATTTGGCATATTGATGACGAAAAATAAGTCGTTATTTTTTTAATTATGTAATGTGTTGTTACAGTGAAACTCATGACAAAAAAAATTGAGGCACACAAGCATATTCTCTTGATTTATCCTCAATTGGGCCCACAGGCACTGATGCCACAGGCGCCGTTGTCTCTTTTATCCATCTGCCCCAATCTGGATGATGCAGGGTATCAACCTGTGATTGTGGATACCCGTGTTGAGCCGGACTATGAGGAGAAAATAGCAAGATATCTCCCGGAGTGCCTGTTCGTTGGCATTACGAGTATGACGGGTTTGCAGATTCAGTATGCATTAAAGATAGCGTCATTCATCCGGAGCGTCGATCCCGGAAAAGTGATCGTCTGGGGTGGCATACATGCCACCATTCTGCCCGAGCAGACGTTGGCAGACCCACGGGTCGATATTGTGGTGGCCGGAGAAGGGGAAGAGGTTGTGGTCGAACTGGCTGATTGCCTGGCTGGAGGCGGCGATCTCCGCACGGTCAAAGGCATTTATTTTCAAGATGAACTGGGGAAAGTCATTTTTACTGGACAGCGTCCTTTTCTTGATATGAACACCGTTCCCATGCCGGCCTGGCACCTCATCGATGTGTCGAAATATTCAGAAATAGGTGTTCAGACGGGGCGGGGCTGTCCCTACCGTTGCCGGTTCTGCTTCAATCACCTTTACAACGGCCGGAAGTGGCGGGCCAAAGATGCGGATCTCGTCATTGAGGAGTTGAGGGTTCTCAAGGAAAGGTATAACGTCAACCATGTCGTATTTTATGATGACAATTTTTTTTCCAACTTAAAGCGGGTGCGATACCTGTGCCAGGAAATCGTTGATAATAATCTCGAAATCCGCTGGAGCACCACTTGCCGTGCGGATATTCTGGCCCGCCGGGTGAATGAAGATTTTGCCGTACTATTGAAGAAAGCCGGGGTGCATATCCTGTTTGTCGGTTCCGAATCCGGATCGCAGCGGATATTGACGGAGGTGATCAACAAGCAGATCACTACGGACGATATTATTGGAATGGCTGAAACGACCCGTAAGTACCAACTCCGTGTCCACACGTCATTCATGTCGGGGTTTCCGGGCGAGAGTGAGTCGGAAAGACGGCTGACCTTCAACCTCATGGACCGGATTCTGGAAATAAACCCCGATCTTTATATCACCACCATTTGTATCTATACCCCATACCCCGGCAACCCTTTGTATGATGAGATCGTATCGAAGGGATTGTTCAATCCGCCGGAAGCCCTTGAGGAATGGGTCCGTCTGACATTTTTCAACTGTCAGCTTCCATGGCTTTCGCTGAAAGAATGCGCGATGCTCGAGAACCTGTCCTTTATTGCACGTTTTGTTTTCTGGCATAAGGAGATCAAGGAGCGATATATCAAACTATACCAATACCCCGCCTATCTGTTTTACCGGGCAGATGCACTTTTACGGTGGAAATTTCGGTTTTTCAATTATGCGCCCGAATGGAAATTGTTCCGGCATGTCGTAGGTTATAAGGAGACCTGATGAATTCGCTGCGAGGATGGATCTGATGTGCGGAATCTGCGGCATTGCCGGACCGGCGGGTACTCGGGGAATTGTGGAACGGATGAACGATGCCATCGCCCACCGGGGGCCGGATGGCTGTGGCATCTACGAGGGCGATGGCATATTGCTTGGGCACCGGCGCCTGTCCATCATCGATTTGACCACGGGCGATCAGCCCATGGCCAACGAGGATGGGACTATCCAGGTCGTTTTTAACGGAGAAATCTATAACTTCCAGGAACTACGCTGCGACCTTGAACAGCGTGGCCATCGTTTTGCCACGAAGAGCGACACGGAGGTCCTCGTCCACGGCTACGAGGAATACGGCCTTTCGTTTCTCCCGAAACTCGACGGCATCTTCGCCTGTGCCCTCTGGGATAACCGCCGTAGAAGGCTCCTCCTCGTCCGTGATTACTTCGGCGTCAAGCCCCTCCACTATCATTTTGACGGCAGGAACCTTCGCTTTGCCTCGGAGATAAAGGCCATCCTGCAGGACCATGCGGTCCCCCGCAGGCCGGACAATCAATCCCTTCATTACTTCCTTAATCTTCGTTATATCCCCGGAGAAGGCACGCTGTTTGCGGGAATCAAAAGACTGCTTGCGGGTCACTATCTCCTTTATGATGGTGGATGCATTTCCATACAAAAATATTATCATCTCCAGCCCGTTAATCGTGGAAAGCAGGATGATGCCTTCTATATCGATGGGATACGTCATTATCTGAAGGAGGCTGTGCGCAAGCAGAAGATCAGTGATGTCCCTGTCGGCGTATATCTTTCCGGTGGTTTAGATTCCAGTGCCCTCGTTGCTTATATGAGTGAGGTGGCCGATGGGCCTGTCCGGACATTTTCCATGGGATTCAGCGAACCGACGGACGAGCTGGATGATGCCCGGGTGATTTCGGATCATTTCCGGACGGACCACCACGAAATATGCCTGTCCCCTGATCCCTTGCAACAGTTTCCCGAGGTCATCTGGCATGCGGAGGAGCCCAAGGAAAATATCCTTCAGGGATTTCTCCTGTCGCGTTTCGCCTCACAGCACGTCAAGGTCTGCCTGGGAGGGCTCGGCGGGGATGAGCTTTTCGCCGGGTATGAACTCCATCGGTACATTTACCCCCTGCGCGGCCTGCACCGTTATATCCCGCCCTTCTTGGTTCGTAAGCTGCTGGCGCCAATGAGCAGAGGCTTGTTTGCGATCCAGAATGCTTCCGGCGCCCTATGCCTCGATGAGTACCGGCGCGGCCTGCAGATGCTCTTGTCGCTGGGCGATCCGGAGAGATACTATCTGATATTGAGGAACACATGGGACTATGATTTGGGTGCTTACGGGAATGTATACCACAGCCGTTTTCCAAGGCAGGACCTGACAAAGACGCATACCTTCTTTGATGGATATTTTTCAACGCCGACTCCTGACGTTCTTGATCGGGTGCTCTGGGCGGAGTTTCACACGAAGATGCAGGAGGATTTCCTGATGAATGAGGACCGGACGTCCATGGCCAATGGCCTGGAGGTGCGGGTCCCGTTCCTGGATCGCGATCTGGTCCGGTTTGCCATGTCCATTCCTGTGGATGTGAAGATGAAAAATGGCGAGCTGAAACATCTCTTCCGGCAGGCCATGGCAGGGGTGCTTCCCCGTCATGCCCTGGAGAAAAAGAAATGGGGTTTCAGTTTTAACCCTTACTACCAGTTTCAGAAGGATTTAAAGACGGTGGCGGAGAGCATCCTGACGCGGCAGCGGGTAGAAGACCGGGGGGTATTCAACTATGACTATCTCAAGAGGATCATGGATCACCCGCCACACCCGCGCCTCAGGTGGCATTATTTCTTCCTCTGGCTGGCTATGGGTTTGGAGATCTGGTTCCAGATGTTTATGGATGGAGATGTTTCAAATCCAGTTTTTGAATTGGCATATTATCAGCAATATCAATAAATTACATTGGCAACTAATATCTCCACCACTTTTTTCGCATGCTCGACACCGGTGATGCATTCGACGCCGTGTTCGATACAATCAAGAAAATGATCGATTTCTACCTTGAGCGGCTCCTGGAAATCAACCCTTGGCATCAGGACGTCGCCGGACCGGTAATTGAAAACGGGGAAATGCTGATTATCGTAATCCATATTTTCCCCTAACACAGCCTTCCGATCAATCCCCTTGTCATAAATAGCGATTTTGTTATCTGCCATATCGTCATATACAACCATCTTCTTTGAACCAACCACCGTAATGGAGCGGACTTTGTTGGGATCGAGCCAGCTTACGTGTATATTGGCCATGATTTTATTCGGGTAGAGGATATTCATGAACACCACGTCGTCGATGCCGTTCTGGATAATATCGACCCCCCGCCTGGAAACGGAAAGAGGGGTTGGATTGCCCAGCCAGTACTGGATGATACTAATGTCATGGGGCGCCAGATTCCACAGGGCATCCACGTCGGATCGGATACGACCCAGATTCAGGCGCTGGCTGTAGATATAGCGAAGATCTCCCAGCTCACCGGCATCGATAAGTTTTTTGACATACCGCACAGCGGCATTGAAGAGAAATGTATGTCCTACCATAGCGATCCGATGATTTTTGTGCGCAAGACGACCGATTTCTTCCACATCGGCCACACTCTTGGCCATGGGCTTCTCGACAAGAACATGTTTTCCCGCATCGAGGGCTTTCATGGCAAGGTCGAAATGGGTAGCCACGGGAGTGGAAATGACAACGGCGTCCGTTTCGGCGTCATCCAGCGCTTCATTCACATTTCCCGTTATCCTGATCGCAGGGTACAGCCTTTGAACGTAATGACGACGTTCAGCGGAGATATCCACCGCTGCCGTCACCTCACACCTCTGATTGGCCATGAGATTTCTGAGCAGGTTTGGCCCCCAGTAACCGACGCCAATCTGTGCTATCTTTACCATACAGCTCCTTTTGTAAATCCCTCTCCTATGACTTCAGGAGATTCTTCATATGATAACAAACGTACGCGATCTGGTCATTGCTGAGTTCGGGAAACATGGGAAGGCTGAGGATCTCCCCGGAATATCTGGTGGCAAAGGGAAAATCATCCGGCGCATATCCCAAGTACCTGTAGGCCCGGAGGTTGGGGAGGGCAATGGGATAATGGACGCCCGTAACTATTCCTTGATCCTTGAGTCCGGCCATAATGGCATCCCGGTTCGAAAGTCGGACGACGAAGAGGTGATAGACGTGACGCATGCTTTCAGCCTCATTCGGCGCCAGTGCGGGGGTGTCACTCAATAACTCTCTGTAACGGGCTGCCGCCTCCCGCCGCTGTTCCGTCCATTTTTCGAGGTGTTTTAGTTTCACGTGTAAAATGGCAGCCTGCATACCGTCCAGTCGACTGTTAACCCCTTCAAAATCATGATCATATTTGCTTATACGACCATGATTGGCAATCATACGGCATTTCATCGCCAGCGATTCTTGGTCGGTAACGATTGCCCCCGCGTCACCATAGGCCCCAAGGTTCTTACCGGGGTAAAAACTGAAACAGCCTGCCTGTCCAAATGTGCCGACACGTCGCCCGTTGATTTCAGCTCCGTGGGCCTGGGCTGCATCTTCTATGACGGATAGTCCGTACTCTTCCGCAATTTCTTTTAGGGGAAGCATGTTTGCAGGTTGGCCGTACAGATGAACGGGAACGATGGCCTTTGTCCGGGGTGTTACGGCACGCGCCACTTTTTCCACGTCCAGATTATAGGTATGGGGATCACAATCCACGAAGACAACTCTGGCGCCTGTCATGGTGACGGCCTCTGCCGTGGCGATGAAGGAATTTGCCACCGTGATGACCTCATCTCCCCGGCCTATACCCAAGGCGCGGAGGGTGATATTGATGGCATCCGTTCCATTCCCGACACCGATACAATATCTGGCGCCACAGAAGGATGCAAAAGCCTCTTCGAACAGACTGACATATTTCCCGCCAATGAAGGCTGTGTCTCCTATGACATCGGTAATCGCCGCATCGATCTCATCCTTGATCCTTATATACTGTGCCCTTAAATCGACAAATGGAACCTTCACGCCTTTGACCACTGGAATCCTTTAAATTTTAAGTCCCGTGTCCGATAGGGTGTAGTGCTTTTCACATACGGAACACCGGAGATCACCGCTCAGTTTTTCGCCACATTCACATATCCATCCTGTTTGCCTGGCGGGATTGCCGATCATCAGCGCGTAATCCGGTACATCACTGGTTACGACGGCGCCCGCGCCGATGAAGGCAAATTGACCGATGGTATGACCGCACACAATTGTACAGTTTGCTCCGAGGGTTGCGCCTCTTTTGACCCGCGTTGGCCTTACCTCACTCATTCGACGGATATGGGCACGGGGATTGAAGACGTTTGTAAAGACCATGCTCGGTCCGCAGAAAACCTGATCCTCCAGTGTTACCCCTGGGTATATGGAGACATTATTCTGGATTTTACACGCATTCCCGATAACCGCATCGGGACCGATCACGACATTTTGCCCGATGTTGCACTGTTTGCCGATGAAAGATCCTGAAAGAATATGGGAGAAACACCATATCTTCGTTCCCTCTCCTATAGAAACGTGATCATCAATAACAGAGGTGGGGTGTACATAGTAAGGATGAGCAATTTCAGGTGTATGGTCTGGGGACTTCACCTTATCCAAAGAAACGGGAGATTTAAGATCGATCATTTTGCTGCATTCATTGAGCGACCGCTGGCTTGCGTTGAGAATTCTCAGGACCCGCAATCCTTCCTCACCGTCGGTCACCGGGGTGCTGCCATTCGTGATACAGTGGAGGAAATGTTTGCATTCGAGCTTCAGAGGTTCCATCTCCGTTATGTCGATCCGTTCCGGTGTCGCCGTAGAGGGCACGGGGATGTAATTTTGCCATTTAATCTCGTGGGGATAGATGAGGAGTTTTTCGCTCCATGGCCGGGTGTCATCAAAAACGGCCATTTTGCGTTCCCCTACCACGACGAGCTTCTGTTCCTTATAGGGGTGCAGCCAGGATACGAAGATGTGAGCCTTTAGACCGGAAGGGAATTCCATGTGTGTTGTGGTGACATCGGCGATTTTCCGGTGGAGGTAATTCCCCCCCGTCGCCAGGACGGTTTCCGGTTCATCACCGGCCAGGGCCAGGATCATGGAGATATCGTGAGGCGCGAAAGACCAGAGGATATTTTCCTCCCGTCTGATTTTTCCGAGATTCAGGCGATGGGAATAAATATAATTGATTCTTCCCAGTTCTCCGGACGCTGCAAGTTCTCTCAACCTGACAAATGCGGGATGATACTGAAGGAGATGGCCGACCATCAGGGTGAGGTCCCTGTCTCTGGCAAGGCTGATCAGTTCCTCAGCCTGGTTTTCCTGAAGAACGAGGGGTTTTTCGACATAAATGTGTTTTCCCGACAGAAGGGCTTCCCGGGCAAGATCAAAGTGGGTTTCTGCCGGTGTGGCAATGACGACTCCGGAAATATCAGATCTGGTTAGCACATCATTCAGGGCAAGACAGATTTCTATATGGGGGTACTGCTGCTGGAGTTGACCAAGAAGGGATTCATTCTTGTCACAGATCAACTTCAGTACGCCGAGTTCCGCATAATTCCTGACGAGATTCTTCCCCCAGTAGCCGGTGCCGATAACGGCAATCCCCGGAAGGTTACCGTGTTCTTTTTCGTCCATCATGTTATTTATATAACCTTTCATTGTCTTGTATATCCATCCACATGGCAAACAGCAGGGATTGAAAAGAGCTGATGAACAGAAATACAAAAGCCAGCATGGTTAGGGGTGAGACATTATCACGGGTAAAAAGCATGATATTGCCAATCTTGATCATATAGGGAATCGTGATGGCGCCGAGAAGAAAAGCAAAATGGTACAGAAGAAAAAGGGGGTGGAAATCTCTGATGAGATACTTGATCCATAACCGCTTAAAGAAGGATTTGAACAGCAGCCAGGAAATTCTTGGTATGACCTTCATGACTCTCATCTTTGACTGCTCTCCGACATTGTAAACAGGCTTAATCCCTACCTCTTTTATGGTACAGAAGGCGATATTCAGTTTGACAAGAAGGTCGTTTGGCATGCCGTAGCTGCGGTAGATGTCGTGAATCCTAATAGCCTGAAGAGCCTTTAATGATATGGCGGTGTATCCGCTCTGGGTGTCCGACACATGCCAGTAACCGGATGCAATTTTTGTCAGGATGGAAAGGATCGAGTTGCCGATGAACCGTGTTTTCGGCATCACAAGCCAGGCGCTGCGGTGAATCAGGCGGTTGCCTTTTACGTAATCGATGCCCTCATCAATCACAGGCCGGCAGATGGAATCGAGTTCAGAAGGATCCATCTGCCCGTCACCGGCCATGACGGCAATACATTCAATGTGGTGATCAAGACACCATTTATAACCCCTCGCAATGGCCGCCCCGACGCCGCCATTTTTTAAATGATTGATTAAGATGATCCGGTCCGACTCAGGTTTTTCATTTGCCACTTCGGCAGGAACATAGTATTGCAGTTCTTTTTCCGCCATTTCATGGAGAACGATTTCCGCCTGGTTGTATTTTGTTTTTTCAGGCCGGTCCCTGACAATCAGGGATTCTCCGGTAGGTGTCTGCTCTTTAATATAATTTGAAACGAGGCCCCCCGTTTTGTCTGTTGAACAATCATTGACCACCACGATGCGGTCCACAAAATCCGGCATGGTCGAGATAACCTGCAGGATCTGATCTTCTTCATTATACGCCGGGACGACTACCGCAACGGTCTTATGGTTGAGCATGTAACGGACGGCCTCCCCTATTTTATAATGGTATTGGCTGAATACGTATCATACACGACTGATTGTTTACAATCTATATTCACGACGGCCGGAACAAACTTCATTTCACTGATGGTGTATATATAATCAGAAATACGAGATCAAGCAATAAAAATACAAGAAAAGATCTCGCCCGTCAGCGGATTATTTAGTATGATTCTAAAGGAGGTTTCAAGGACGTGTGTGAAAATTATCCGGGAGTTGTTTAAATGAATGAAGGGCCATCGGGAAAAGCCGAACGTGAAGTTGCCCACGGCAAAAGGATTTCCGGCGCGGATCCCGAAAAGATATGGGGTTGGAAAACTACGGCAGGTCAGGTTAGGGCAGCAAGACGTGCGGAATGGATTTCTGCGAGCGCTCAACTCGGGCCGGGTCGCCGAGCGCTGGAGATTGGTTGCGGCACGGGGATGTTTACGGAAATGTTCGTCAGAACGGGCGCTCAGATCGTGGCTGTGGATATTTCACGGGAGCTGATAGAAAAAGCGAGGTCCCGGGGATTGTCCGCAGATCGGGTGGTCTTCCTTGAAAAGAAGTTTGAAGATTGTGATGTCCATGGTCCGTTTGACACCGTGATCGGATCATCTGTCCTTCACCATCTCGATATCAGAAAAGCGCTTGCTAAAATATTTGAACTTCTGAAGCCGGGGGGCGTCATGTGCTTTGTCGAGCCGAACATGCTTAACCCCCAGATTATGATTCAGAAGAATGTTCCCCTCATTAAGGAGTACATGGGAGATTCCGCCGATGAAACAGCTTTTATTCGCTGGCGTATTCGCGATCTCCTGCTGGCATCAGGGTTTGTGAAGGTAACGGTATTGCCCTGCGACTGGCTGCACCCGTTAACACCACCGTCAATGATTAAAACTGTTATGAAGGCTGGTCTTATCCTGGAGAAATTACCCATCATCCGTGAATTTTCCGGGTCTTTATTCATTATGTCCCGCCGGCCGGAGAAAAGGCATTAAACAGAGCCGAAGCATATGAAAAGCGACACGGATACATCGTACACATTGAAGTTGCTGCCCTTTAAAAAATGCAGGGCGTTAGGTCATGACGATCCTATCAGGTTTTACTACTGGCCCGTTATCGGCAAACTCTACAGGAGACGGGTTGAAATCTGCCTATCGGAGTGTAGGGGTGGAGAACGAATTTTAGAAGTTGGTTTTGGTTCCGGTGTAACGTTTTTGAATTTGCATGAGAGGTATAGAGAAATCCACGGACTGGATATGAAAGAATCCATTAGAAATGTGTATCCTGTATTTACGTCGGCGCACATTGCAACATATTTGCTAAACGGTGATGTCATGCACATGCCCTATATGAATGATGTTTTTGATACCGTTTTATTGATCAGCGTTTTGGAGCATCTAAGGCCGGAAAAGCAATTACAGGCTTTTTCAGAAATTCGAAGGGTTCTCAAGCCAGGGGGGCAGGTGGTTTACGGTGTCCCAGTAGAAAGACCCCTCATGGTATGGATGTTCCGGATACTGGGCTACAATATCAGAAAGCTTCATTATTCTACGGAAAAAGATGTTTTGCAGGCCGCCGGCAGCATATTTGAAAGGGTTAGTGTCCTTCAGATGAAGAGTTTTTGCTCCGGACTCGGCTATATTTACGAAGTCGGTCATTTTGTGAAGTGTCAATCTTAATGTGATAGGTCATGGATAATCCGTATAACCGATACGATAAATATCTCATCAGTTTGGTCCTGTCTGTTTTTTTGATTGTCCTTTTTTGGCAGGTGCAACATCATTACTTCATCCTTTACGATGATTGCCTGTATGTAACGGAAAACTATAATGTCCAGAGGGGTTTGAGTTGGGAAAGCGTTACGTGGGCAATGACGGCCACGGAGGCGGGCTTCTGGCATCCCCTGACATGGTTGTCCTTGATGCTTGACTATCAGATGTTCGGTCTGAATCCCGGCGGGTTTCATTGGACAAACGCACTGTTGCACATAGCCAATACAATCCTGTTGTTTTTCGTCCTGAGCCGAATGACGGAAGAAACCTGGAAAAGTGCATTGGTGGCAGCCCTTTTTGCCTTTCATCCCTTGCACGTAGAATCTGTTGCATGGGTCTCGCAGAGAAAAGACGTGTTGAGTACATTTTTCTGGTTCCTCACGATGTTGGCATATGTCTGTTATGCGGAGAGACCCCGTATATATCGTTATGTGCCGGTGGTCTTTTTTTATGTGATGGGTTTGATGTCAAAGCCCATGTTGGTGACATTGCCTTTTGTCCTGTTGCTTCTGGACTATTGGCCCTTGAGACGGTTTTCTGCCTATTCTTCCCATGTCATGGGAAAAATCAGGTTTCCGCAAATTCCGCCTTTTTCCCTCATTTTAGAAAAGATCCCTCTTCTTGTTCTGGCAACGGGTCTGGTGGTTGTGACGTTTTATACTGAAGAAAAAATCGGAGCCCTGAAGTCTCTTGAGATGTTTCCGGTTGAATTGCGCACGGCAAATGCGATCGTTTCTTATGCGGGTTACATCTGGAAAATGATGTGGCCGATAAATCTGACTGTGTTTTATCCTTATCATGATGTGCTGCCATGGTGGCAGGTTGTTTCATCTGCTGTCATCCTCGTGTTAATAACGATTCCGGTTTTTTACAACATAAAACGTTCCCCTTTTTTGATTGTTGGCTGGTTGTGGTATCTGGGAACGCTGGTGCCGGTGATTGGCCTGGTGCAGATCGGAGAGCACGCCATGGCGGATCGATATACATATATACCGCTTATCGGGTTATTTATCATAATCGTATGGGGCGCGTCTGATCTCCCGAAGGGATGGAGATGGAGACACAAGAAAACCCTGTTGGGTCTTTCGTCGGGGATTATTTTATCCGCATTGATGATTCTGACATGGTTCCAGATACAATACTGGAAAGACAATGTAACGCTTTTCAGACATGCCGTTCATGTGACAAATAGTAGCTTTCTGGCACATATCAATCTCGGTGCAGCTCTTTCTCAAAAGGAAAAGTGGGATGAGGCTATGGAATGTTTCCTCAATGCTTTGCGGATTAAACCTCACAACGTTCTTATTTATAACAATATGGGACTGGCCATGGCACACCAGGGTAAACTGGATGAAGCTGTCGATTATTATGACACGGCCCTGCGGATTAAGCCTGATGACGAGAAAGTTCATAATAACCTTGCCATGGCTCTTGCTGATCAGGGGAGGTTGGACGAGGCGATACGCCATTACAGGGAGGCTTTGAAGATCAAGCCGGACTATGCAGCCGCCCATAATAACCTTGCCAATGTTTTAGCTGGCCATGGGGAGGTAGACGAGGCGATACGCCATTACAGAGAGGCTTTGAGGCTCGAGCCGGAACATGCAGATTTTCACAATAACCTTGGCGTTGCTTTGGCACGGCGGAAGCAACTTGAAGATGCCGTTTATCACTTTAGAGAAGCTCTGAGGCTCAAGCCGGATCATAGCGGTGCACGCAAGAATATGAATGCCCTTTTGCCGGGACATGGAGGAAACTGAAATTATACATGATGGATACCGAGCAGGTTAATTATCAGAAAGCACGGATGAATCACTGGAATGCCGTGGCCCGGAAAATGGGTACATGGAGCGGTTTTGGTGGATATTACCACAGGCGTATCACTGAGATTTTTCAGTTTTTGGTCCCGGCGGGACAGCGTGTCCTTGACATCGGCTGCGGGAAAGGGGATTTGCTGGCGGCACTCAAGCCCGGTTACGGCGTTGGCGTCGATTTTTCCTCTGAAATGATTCAATGTGCAAAGGAACGCCACCCTGACCTCCGATTTATTCAGGCAGATGCACACTGCGTCGATATCACGGAGACATTTGATTATATCAT
>JAPLJQ010000484.1 GCA_026388495.1 Deltaproteobacteria bacterium
AAACGGCGAGTTGAGCGGTTCGCCCTCGGGCTGGCGAGTTTACTCGCCTAGTCCGAGGGCGAAGGGCTCGAACGATTTGTTCGGCCGCGCGAATCAGCGCGCGGTCGGACTAATCGGGCGAGTGCCTACGCGCAACTCGCCGTACGGTCGCGCGCAGCGCGGCCGAACACAATTAATATACGAACTTTGCTTTTTCCGGTATTTGAGCATCAACAATAATACAACTTCTTTTTTCTTGAAAGGAAAACATTCCAAAATTAAAGAGCAGTTCTACGCACAGAACTGACTTATATATATGATATGATAAACGAACTAACGACACTACCGATCATTTTTATGCTAATTTTTTACCCGGTTTCGGCTCTTCCGGCGAAAGGGTCTGAATGTCCAATTATTTAACGACATCTACTACTTAAAAGAATGTCTGGTAATTGGTGGATGTTGTCCCCGATTTACCAAGGTATCTAAGATCCCAAGGAACGAAGCAAGCTTCGAGAAATATCACTCGGAGACATTTAATAGACATTATAGTATTCATAGGGGTACATGGTATTCCCTTTAGAAACAATGTGTTACAGTATGCGCCCCGTGAATTCATTTCGCAATTCACACATTTGAACGGTTGTGCCACGTCTCAAACCGATCTATAATACCGTCCGGTATTGCCTTTGAACATATTACCGGCAACCCTAAAACATCTTTTATTTCTTTCACTAATTTTTCCTGACTAAGTTCATAAATCTGAGTTTCAAAAATTAATGCAAAACCACCATTCTCATAAATCATGTTATTATAAGTTTTTGGTGAGTATCTCATAATGAATAAAGGTTTTATTCCGAAATAAGCACACATTTCGAGCTTAACTTCAAGTTCCTCCTTATCTATATAGCCCAAAGTATTCTTTATTTCACATCCATAGGCTACCCCATCTCTGCTAAATACAAAATCCAAATCATGCCCCGTTTTTTCCCACTTTTTGTCATTAAATTCCTTTACCTTTTTGGCTTTCGGTAAAAAACCACGCATAGCGAGCGCATTGCAAAATAAATCCTCCGCCCTATGTCCACAACTTCGCGTTATATGATCCTGAGAATATTCATCAATTACTTTTTCCATTCTATTTATTGTCCGTCTCGCATATCGATTTGCCTTGTGAATAAAAAAACGAGCTGGTGTGCCTCTCTCCTTGGGAATTCTCACGTCTTTTAAATATCCAATTTTATTAAGGCCGATGATAGCATTATTCGTTATCCAGTGATAATACTTCTTTTCAAACTTAATCTGAATCTGCCTGATATAGTAAACACTTTCCCGATCTCCTTCATAAAGCTCGCGAATCTCTTTCTGCGCCTGCAAAAAATAATGATCTGGCTTACTTGGCTCGAAATAGTCTTCAGGTGCTTCAGTAAAATCATCGTAATCCATAATTGCCACCAAAATTCGTACTTATTTATGCCCGAAATAAACAGAATATTATTGCATAAATGTCATTTGTTCTCATTTTATTATTTGGTACAACAATTAATATACAAACTTCGCTTTTTCCCGGTATTTTGAGTATCAAGATAATACAACTTCTTTTTTCTTGAAGCGAACGTCGTATAACATGGAAAATTTGTCCAATGCCGCTGTAAGGGGAAAAAAGAACAACTCTTCTATTATTTAATTAAATATTCGATTATCATTCATTAAAACCCATTATTCAAGGATTGTTGAATAACAGATCATCGAAATCCCCCTTATTCAAGAAAGATTGAACGACATGGGGTAGATATTAATGGAACCATGTTCCTAAACCCGTGCAATATAGTTCTGGATTCCCGCTTGCGCGGGAATGACATAGAGAGAAAAATTAAAGAGCAGTTCTACGCGTAGAACTAACTTAATTATATGATATAATTGACGATCTAACGACAGTCCCGATCATTTTCATGCTAAGTTTTTACTCGGTTGTGGCTCCTCCGTCGCCGGTTGCATTGCCGCGGCCAGTACGGCCTCGATGGCCCGTTTCATGTTTTGCATGGCGATGATGAAATTCGACTTTTCCTCCGGCGAAAGGGTCGGAATGTCCAGTAACTTGATTTTTCTCTGTGTGACGTCCATGGCGTTGAAGGTGCTTTGTGCTTTGGACACATTGCCGCCCGTCCGGGTTTTCTTCTTGGGATTCATCTTTTCCTTGTATTCCCAGTAGGCGGTCAGCATGCTCCGCTCCTGCTTTTTTCGGGCAATTTCGATAAGGACGCGTTTCGCTATGGAGGAATCCTTGCGGCACTCGTCCCGGACCAGCTGGGGAAGGTTGTTCAGGGATAACGTCTCTGAAATATTGGTCTTGGATTTGCCGATGATCCGGACCAGATCATCCTGCTGGTAAGCGTGATTTTTCTTCAAACGATCAAGCGCCTCGGCCTCCTCGACAGGCGTAAGGTCCCTCGACAGGAGTAAGGTCGGATCTCAGGATGTTTTCGATTAAGGCGAGTTCATCATAATTGGCGCTTTCCGTATAGACCGCCGGGATGGAAACCAGGCCGGCCATCCTGGCTGCGGCGCAACGCCGCTCGCCTGCGACGACGAAAAGGAGGCCGCCCTTGTCCTGCCGGAACAGAATCGGCTGCAACACCCCGTGTTGCCGGATGGATTCCGTCAATTCCTGTAGCGCCGCAGGGTCCAGGTACTTCCTGGGCTGATCCGGGTCCGGGTGAATTTCGTTCAGAGAAATGAAGTACAACTGGTTCCGTGCGTACGATTCAGTTATTGCCATGAAGTCCTCTCCTTTTTTAGTCCGGCGGATGATAAACAAAAAACCCCGCTCTCTTCGGTGAGACACAGGGTTTAAGTTATTCGTCTGTTCATGACTTCCCTATCATCAGGTTTCAGGGGGTGCG
>JAPLJQ010000447.1 GCA_026388495.1 Deltaproteobacteria bacterium
GTAAGGAAAGACGGTGAAGTCCGTCATCTCCAAGCCTTCCGCAAGGAAATATTATGGAATGGCGAAGAACAGTTTCAGGTAATTTACCAGGACATCACCGACCGCAAGCGGGCAGAAGAGACATTGAAAAAAAGAGAAAGGGAATTGGAAATCAAGTCCCGTAACCTTGAGGAACTTAACACCGCTCTGAAAGTTTTACTGAAACAGAGGGGAGATGACAAGGACGAACTCGAAGAGAAGGTCGTGGCTAACGTCAAGCAACTCGCCATGCCCTATATTGAAAAATTAAAAAAGAGCCATTTGAAAGACAAAGAAACAGACTATGTAAACATCCTCGAATCAAATCTGATAAACATTATTTCTCCATTTTCAAACAAGCTGTCCTCAAAATACATAAATCTCACTCCCAAAGAAATTCAAATTGCTAATCTTATTAAAGAAGGTAAGACGAGTAAGGAAATTGCCGAACTATTGAATATATCGCCAGGAACAGTTGAATTTCACAGGGAAAATATCAGGAGCAAACTTAATCTTAAAAATAAAAAAGGCAACCTTATATCCTATCTTACGGCATTATCCTAATGCAGGTTTTTCCCCTGGATATTCCATGCAACCTATTCCCGTTGCATATCCCACCAAGATTCTCTATTGGTTAAATTGTAAGAATTTTCATCATCAGATGGAGGGGTGGTTAAACACTCTTAGAAGAAACTATCGCAGTGGGAAATAACATGGAAGACATTTGAGGATAGGGTTACAAAAGTAATTGAAGGAGGCTTATGAAATGAAAATTCAAGAGATTAGGGAGATTGCAAGTACATGGGGTGTGGATGTAAAGGTTGGTCGGACAAAGCAGGATATCATCCGTGATATTCAGATAAGTGAGGGAAATTCACCATGTTTTCGTACAATAGAAACATGCGGGAACGATTGTCTGTGGAAGAAGGACTGCACAAATGGAAAATGAAATTACGCGTAAGTTACAAAATTAATAAAGTGCCGGGAATTTATATAAAAGACCGGAGCAGTCGACGTCGCATGATCGTTCCGCTGAAAGGGATGAGGACCGTAGAGCGGTTTGAAATCCTGAAGAAGGCGGAAAAGACGGCAGTGTTGCTTGTGTCACCGGAAACCGGCAGGTTACCGGATGAGATGGGGGATCTCGCCAGATACATTTCCGGTAAGTCCGGAGGTCTCGGAGAGGTCGTTTCCGCATTGTGTGAAGGACTCAAAGCAAGGGGGATTGATTGCCACCTTGCTACGCTGAATCTGAAGAAGCGGTTTCAGAAAGAGAGCAACGTGGATGAGCACACGTGGCGGGAAATCACGCATAAGGTCGATCCTGATAAAGTCCACCTTGTAAGTTCATCTGTTTTTTCCAACCTGTCCTGCGCCTATTCCGGGAATCCTCTCCTGAATGCAGCCGAGTTTCAAAAGGATGTGATCAACAACATCATCAAGACTGTCCGGGCCAAAAATGGCGGAAGGCTGATTCTGCACACCCATGACTGGATGGCGGGCGGCGCTGTCACGGCCTATGCGAAATCAAGGGGTTGTCCGGTACTGCATACCGTTCACAACGTTCATACGGGCCATATCCCTGTTGAGATGCTTTTCGGCGTTGATGTTGACAGCCTCTCGTGGAATATCTACTTTTCCGAAGAATATGGGAAGAAATGCATCGACAGTCAGGCAACAGCCATTAAGAGCGCCACTCTGGTCAATTTTGTCGGGGAAAAGTTTCTTAAAGAGGTCATAGAAGATTATTTCCTGGACAGATTTTTCATCCCGCCAAGTGTGAGACAGGAAGTCAAGGCAAAGTATAATCAAAGTGCGGCATTGAGCATCATGAATGCAACGTCCCCCAGGATGTATCCGGAACAATGTGAACACCTTGTAAAAAAATACGGTCCTGATGATGACGTTATGGCCGCAAAAAGGGAAAACCTTTTGGAATTTCAGAAGAGAACCGGGCTTGATATTAATCCCGATGCGATCCTCCTTTACTGGCCATCACGATTGGACCCATCTCAAAAAGGCGTTGAACTTCTCGAAGATATCGCTCTTAAATTTGTTATAGAGCACGGCGACGTGCAGATAGCGATCGTAGGGAACGGTGTCGGGCGTGATCAGACCCATGAAGAAATTTTAGGAAGAATCGCATGGGCCTCCGGCGGAAAGATAACGTACCAGCGCTTCAGCGAAACGCTTTCCATGCTTGGGTACGCTGCCGCCAGTGATGTCTTCGGCGCTTCTCTCTATGAACCGTGCGGCCAGATCGATCAGCTTGGGAATCTCTTCGGATGTACAGCGACGAATCGCGACACCGGCGGCTATCATGACAAAATAAAAGAATTGAGATTGAAACTTGATGGCTCTCCTCGCGATGAGGGAAACGGATTTCTCTTTCGCGATTATGATTCCGAAGGCCTGTGGTACGCGCTGGCTAAAAGCGTCCATTTTCACAGGAAACCTATGAAAATAAAGGAACAGCAGATAAAGAGAATCATGAGAGAATCAAAGAAGAAATATGATTTAGACAATATGGTTGATGAATATATACGATTGTACGAAAGACTTAACGGTGGGAATCCTCTTGTGTAAAAAATCTTTTTTACGATTGAAGTTTCATACTTCACAATCGGAGATAAGGGGGTCACATGTTTGCACCAAAAAACATACTGGTTCCTACGGATTTTTCAGAATATTCGTATCGGGCATTTAAAAAGTCATTAGATATCGCTAAACTGCACAATTCAAGAATTTTTCTTCTACACATTATTGATAGGACAGTTCAACAATTTGTTACTGATTATTGTCTTGACAGTAAGGTCTTAGAACGTGTTATGAATGAAAGCATCGTTACATCTAACGAAAAACTTCAAATGATGATTGACAGGTATCCGGAATCAAAAGAGGTAAAAATCATCACCGATGTGAGAAGAGGCATTCCTTCTGAGGAAATACTGAAAAACCAGCAAGAGCAGGAGATCGATTTAATCGTTATCGCGTCTCGCGGAAGAACAGATTTGACAAAACTTTTTATCGGTAGTGTGGCGGAAAGGGTTATGAGAGGGGCAAAGTGTACCGTGCTGCTGGAAGTTTAGAGGGATAGGCAATTTCCTGCGGTCGAACCCCAACAGAACGAAAGAAGGATCATTATTATTCAAGAAAGGAGGGAGTTTTATGAAAGCAGTAATGGTTTTTACCGGATCAGGTCCCCTTCTGATTTTGACCTCTTATCCTTCGATCGATGATCCAAATTTCATCGGCAAATTGAAGGCGAAGGGGATTAAAAAATTCATCTCTTTTGAAATTCCTATTGATCGATGTAAAGGCCTCTATGGTATCAGTTACATTGACATCGTTGAGGATCTTCAAAAGGTAGATGACATGAGGGTCTTGGACTTCGATGGCTACCATATTATGAATAACTTTTCTTTAAAAAAAATAGGAACGCCTTTCGTCTATGAAGAGTAGAAAAACCAGATAAATATATCACATCAAAGATGAAATTACTGTCAAACAGGAGATGAATATATGATTAGAGTAATGATCGAAAGGCAGTGCCAACCTGGCAAAGAGAAGCAACTCCGGGATCTGTTGCTCGAATTGAGATCGGCTGGGATGAGGCAGCGCGGCTACATCACAGGCGAGACGCTTCGTGAGGCGGATAATCCTTCCATCTTCATGGTCATCAGCACATGGATCACGCTCGAGGCATGGAAAGCGTGGCAGACGGCCAGACAGCGCCTGTTAATAGAGGAGATGATGGATTCCCTGCTCACTGCCGAAAGAAAGGTTCGTGTTTTCACTGAGGATTCTGAAGACTGATCGGTATCCATATGCTATATATTTGATCGTCGCGAACACCAAAGTGACGTAAATCCATTTCGTAAAGGAGGAAGCAATATGACCACGTTTTTTATGTTGGGTAGATATTCATCTGAAGCGTTTAAGGGAATAAGCGCGGGGCGGACCGATAAGGCCTTGAAGCTTATAAAGAAGTTCGGTGGCGAAGTAAAGTCGATGTATGCGTTACTTGGAGAAATAGATCTTGTTTTCATTCTAACTTTTCCGGATATGGAAAAGGCAATTCAAGCTTCCATTGCCCTGAATAAGCTGACAGGGATTTCCTTTACCACATTACCTGCCGTAACCGTGGAAGAATTTGACAAGTTGATAGCCAAGGTTTAACTGAGGTCCTTCTTTATTGACCTCTACAATGCCGTCAGAAGTTTTTTGGTGTAAATTTAAACACTATGCAGAAAAGGAGGGGATATTATGTCAGTATACAGTATTATTGAAATTGTAGGAACAAGTCCAACATCCTGGGAAGATGCTGCTCGAAGCGCCCTGGAAACTGCTTCCAAGACGCTCGAAGATCTCAGAATTGCAGAGGTTGTAAAACAGGATGTTACTATTGAAAATGGAAAGATAACATCCTTCAGGGTAAGGCTCAATATCTCATTCAAGTATCGTAAAGGTACCTGAACAATTCAGGTTCAATTCCAAAACTATTATAAAAAGAGGGGGGCGAAAGACTACTCATTCCCCTCCCACACAGTCTCCACGTGGGGGGGGAGTTTTTAGAAGGAGCGTAGCGTGGAAATTTCTCAAACGTCTTTCAATGTTCTCATAATATTGACCTCCTGCCGTTATATCTTTCTTTGTCGTAATACTTTTCTACATCGACAAGTTTCAGCTTATCAACGATTTCCTTGAGAGGGACACTTGTTATTTCACCCCGTACGAGGCTTACCATGCGTCCGAAATCTTCGTTAATGATCATGTCAACGGCGGTCATTCCGAACCGCCTGGCCATCAAACGATCATTGGCGGAGGGTGATCCGCCCCGCTGTAAGTGACTAAGGATGAGAGACCGTGATTCAAAGTCCGTTCTCTTTTCGATTTCAGTTGCGATGTAGCTCGCTATTCCTCCGAGTGTAGGATGTCCGAAGTCATCAATCTTACCATTCCTGAGAAGCTCCTGCTGACCCTCCGGCTTGGCCCCTTCTGATGCAACGATTATAGAATACTTTATCTCCCGTCCCCTCCTCTCTCTAAGAAGTTCGCAAACCCTGTCAATATCAAAGGGATATTCAGGTATCAGTATAATATATGCGCCGCTGCACTCTCCGCCATGGAGAGCAAGCCAGCCGGCATGGCGTCCCATTGTTTCCACAACGAATATACGGCCGTGAGAACCCGCTGTTGTTCTCAATCGATCAATTTCCTCCATAATCACGTTGACAGCTGTATCAAAGCCAAGGGAATATTCAGTCCCCATGAGGTCGTTATCGATGGTTTTTGGAATACCTACGGTCCTGATGCCAAGCTTGTGCAATTTATACGCAACGCCAAGGGTGTCTTCACCACCGAGTACAACTAAGACATCAATGCCAAGTTTCTTGATGTTTTCGATTAGCTTTTCCGAGCGATCGTTTTGGGGATTAAATGGATTGGTACGTGACGTGCCTAAATTGGTTCCGCCATATCGGTCCCATGTTCTTACTACCTCTTCATCGAGATGTCGAAGATAACGATCACGACTTTTCGGGTCCGTGGGATCAACTTCTACCAATCCTCTCCATCCGTCAGCAATGCCTGTTACCTCAAAAGAAATAAAACGTTTGGCAACAAGTCTCGGATCGAGAGCAGTCTTCGTAACCCATTTGATCGCACCGTTCAAACCGGGGCAATCTCCTCCACCTGTTAAAATTCCTATTTTCATTGTCATGCTCGTTTCTCACCTTTTATGTGTTGTAAATTTAGAATGTGGTTATTTTGAATTGTTACATGTGAATACTGTTTCGTATCCTCAAAATATTATACAAATTTAAACTCAAAATATCGTAAATAAACATCCTACGTCAATCTAAAATAATTCGATATTGAGCATGAAGAAACAAAAAACGCTTGCAAAACGTGATATCCAACTTCTTTATCATCCATACCATATTCAACTATCCTACGGCTGCATTATTTCAGAGAATAAGGCCATGTGGTTTCGTTGAATTATTTTGACATACAAGACACCTTCACCTATACTAAAATACACGATAAGGGAAAGACTTATCAGACCCCACTCGGAAAGAACGAACCTCAACTGATTCACGCAACCGCAAAGAAAGGAGGGAATTATGACGACGATCCAGGAATTGAAAACCTTTAAGCTATTCCATGGTTTGGACGATGACGAGTTGAACAGAATTGCGCCGCTGTTCCAGGAGCGAAGCCTGAATGAAGGCACAATCTGCTTTCGGCAGGGAACTCCCGCAAGCGAGTTGCACCTTTGCCGCAGCGGTAAGGTGGACATAATTATCCAGCACTTTGAGGCCCCGACCATCTATGTCAAGATTCATACCGCCTTGGAGGGAGAAGCCTTTGGATGGTCTGCCCTGGTGGAACCCTATCAATACACGGCATCCGCCATTTGCGCGGAAAAGACGGAGGAAGTATACCTGAGAAAGTCGGATCTGTTTAAGCTTTTCGATCAGTTTCCGAGCATAGGCTATGTATTCATGAAGAACCTGGCGGCACTTGTCAGTTCAAGGGTGACGGACTACGGAAAGAGGCTGAGTAAGGATGTCGCCCTGGATACGCGGAACGATTATGAATGGTAGACCTGGTTGTGGTGTCTCTGACGGTAATCAGTTCGACAGGCGAACGGGAAGCGGGATTACCATTTCATCGGAAGTCTAACCCGCTCCTGCACGCCTGACTTCGAGGGTTTGAACCTCATCTCTTGTGCAGCCTCGTGGCGCACTTACCACCTGAAATATTGCAGCTCTATCTTTCATCCAAGACTTCCCTAATCTCCCTTGCAAGATTATTCTTGAACAGGGGTTTCATGATGAACCGGCGAATACCAAGACTCTTCGCCTTCTCTTCTGAAATCATCTCACTGAAGCCTGTGCAGAGGATGATGGGAATGTCCGGCCGAATTTTCAACAACTCTCTTGCAAGATGATCTCCTCTCATATTCGGCATCGTCATGTCCGTGATCACCAGATCAAAATCATCCGACCGGGCATGAAATGCCTCCAGGGCCTCAATACTACTTGTCCTGGCAGTGACATGATATCCGAGGGACATCAGCATCGCCGTTCCCATTTCAACCAACACCGCTTCATCATCAACGAACAGGATCCGTTCGCTGCCATGAGGAATCAGTTCAGGTACACGTTCCGGTATCAGTTCCTCGGTCTCGGTCAGAGGGAGGTATACACTGACGGTCGTCCCCTTCCTATGTTCACTGGCTACATCAATAGCACCGCCGTAATCCTTAACAATCCCGTACACCACGGAAAGCCCCAAACCGGTCCCTTCTCCCGGACCCTTGGTGGTAAAGAAAGGATCAAATATCCGGCCCATAATGGACGCATCAATCCCATAGCCGGTGTCACTGACGGTTAATTTCGCATAGTCACCAGCGGTAAGATCGAGGGGATGAGGTATATCAGCGGGATCGATCCTCTCGTGAACCAGTCGAATGTCTAATATTCCGCCTTTCTCCCGCATCGCATGGGAGGCATTGGTGCAGAGATTCATCACCACCTGGTGGATCTGTGTGGAATCAGCGAGAATCATGGTTGGTGCTTTTGTGATACTCTGGGTAATCTGAACGGTAGAAGGCAGGGAAGACCTGAGCAGTTTGATCCCTTCCTTGATGATAGGCGCAACCAGGACCGGTTTCCGTTCCTGGTCCTGCTGGCGGCTGAAGGTGAGGATCTGTTTCACCAAGGCTCCTGCCCGCTCTCCGGCCTTATAAACCTGCTCAAGATAATGTCGAAGACGGTCGCCTACTTTGGGTACTCCAAGCGCCATTTCAGTGTAGCCTATAATGGCACCGAGGATATTGTTGAAATCGTGGGCAATTCCCCCCGCCAGCGTCCCGATGGCCTCCATCTTCTGGGCCTGTCGAAGTAGCCCTTCAAGCCTGACTTCACGGGTTATGTCCCGATGGATGCTTACATAGTTGATGATGGCGCCTGTGTTGTCCTGGACAGGTGAAGCCGTGACCTCCGCTTCATAGAATGTGCCGTCTTTCTTTTTGTTAGTGATGCGTCCCGACCACACTTCACCACGGGAGAGGGTGTCCCGTATTATTTTGTGAAAGACGCTGTCATGTTTATCGCTCTTGAGAATACGGGGATGCCGGCCGATGATCTCGCTCTTACTATAGCCACTGATGCGCTCGAAAGCCGGGTTGACATAGCGGATGATCCAATCCGTGTCGGATATGATAATACTTTCCGCAGCTTGTTCGATAGCTGTGGACAGGCGCATACGCTCTTCTTCAGCCCGCTCGCGCTCGGTGATGTCGCGGATGGACTCTATGGCGCCGATGACATTACCAATGTTGTCATATAAAGGCCTTGCTTTCCCCGAGAGTACACGATTTTGATTGTTTAGAGGCACGTCAGCCTCAGTAAAAAGAATATCTCCTTTTTTCTCGACAAACCGATATTTCTTCACAATCTCTTCATCCGTTTCAAATACCAGGTCAATCAGGATCGGCCTCCGAGTCCCATAAAACGGTAAGGAATATTCATAGTTCCCTTTTCCTAACATATATTCGGTCTTGACACCGGTCATCTCTTCAATGGCCCGGTTCCATGTGATGACTTTCCCTTCTCGATCGATAGCAAAGGTTGCATCGGGCAAAAAATCAATGATCTCAGACAGCCGTCGTTCCGATTCCCGGAGGGCTTCCTCCGCCCGCTTTTGCTCGGTGATATCGCGGATAATCCCGACGGCGTGCCACTCGCCATGGCGCGAGACCGCCGAGAGCGACAATGCGATCTCGATCTCGCGGCCATCCTTTCGCCGGGCGAAGAGTTCGAGCGTCTTTCCGACAGCGTTGCCGCTGCCCGTACGAAGGAACTCGGGAAAGGCCGTGTGATAGGCTTCATGATAGCGCTCAGGCATCAACAGATGATGAAGATTTTTTCCGATCGCTTCGTCGGAGCGATAGCCAAGGATTACCTCGGCGGCAGGATTCCAGAACGAAATCGAGCCTTGAGGGTCCATCATGACGATGGCATCCTTGGTCGAATCCGTAATAGCGCGCATCCGCTCCTCGCTTTCCCGTACCTTTTTCTTCGCCCGAACATTGAGTATGATGGCGAAGGCCGCACCGCCGAGCAGCAAGAAAGCGATCATGCCCATTGTCGTGAGGAGATGTTGGGGAGTCAATTTACCGACGACGTTCGACGCGGCAATTAAACGCAGCATGTGAAACGGTGTACCGCTAATAGGCATTTTTAGCCCTATCCATGATTGCCTTTCTCCATTCAGATCCTGGAATTCGAAAGGTTCACCAAGCGTGAGCGCGGCCATATTGGGCAAGCTGGAAATTTGCGAGAGAAAAGAAACTCCTGCAGATTGGAAGGCCTTTCCCTCATTGGTGATGAGACTGCTGATATCGCTTGGAGATCCTCCTTCACCGAGGATGTTTTTATAGAGGGTTTGCGGTTGAATCCAGGCAATGATTTGACCGGCATAGTGGTTTTTAAAAAAGTAAGAAAGAGAAGCTACAATTTCTCTCCCACCATGAATGGATAGGATCGTCCCGTCCCGGTACTTCGGGACAAGAAGTTCCTTCAATCCTTCGCGCATCACTTTATGATCAGTCGCGGGTAATGTATCCACAAGCACGGCGCCGTTCCTTTCGATCAGCATAATCCTCGAATAGACGGCATCGCTACCGAGTTTCTTTCGATTCACAAGCTCCTGGAAGCGATCCCGAATGGGAATCAGACTATATTTGAGCCCATATTCCATACTCATGCCAAGGGCTTTATTTTCGAAGAACACGGATATCTCGCGGCTGAGAGCCAGATTGGTAAGGTCATCCCTTCGGTCGGCAAAGAAAAAACCGACCGAGGCAGCCCTTTTTTCTGTTTCCGCCTTCATGTTTTTGAGGTTTGTTCCGCGGATATCAACGGCAAAACGATAGTTCATAAACAAAAGTAAGAACACAAAGGTCACTGCCGCCACACTTACACCAAGAATCAACAGATTACTGTAAAATGCTGGAATCAGTTTTGGGGTTGTTTTTTTCATTCCGTTAACTCTCATTTATTTCGTCTAAAAAATTCCGGATCATAGTCAAATACGTAGGGATAATATTTTTTCACGATGCGAACATAGGTTCCATCCGTTTTTGTCTTTCGTATGAATCTGTTAAAGGCCTCCCGAAGCTTCGGCGAATCCTTGGAAAAGGCCGCTGCCATGTCTTGCTTCTCACTCACCGGGCCGATGACCTTGATTTTCCCGGGCCATTTCTGGAGGGCAACCAGGGCGTCAGGGAGATCAAGTAGAGTCAGGTCTGACTCACCTTTGATTACGGCGGGGGCAATATCATTCAGTGAACCCGGGAAAAGCTTGATCTTGTCCGTAATTTTTTCGAGGCCATAGAGGGAGGGGTCAAGGCAGGTCCCCGCTTTGCCGAGCAGGGGCTGACCGGCGATGATTTTTTTTACCGCTTCGATGTCCTTCTCAATATTCCCGCTTGACTTAATAGGCTTCACGGCGGAATCAGCCCGGGCTACTAACCATACCTGGTTGGGGAAGGTTGGGACGGAGAAATCTACCGCCTTTTTTCTCCAGGGAAGAACCGTAAGACCGTTCGCGGCCACGTCGCCCTTGATCGGTACCTGAGCAACCACTTCGATGTCGTCGCCCTTTGGTCTTACTTTTTTCCCGGTCAAGTCACCAAAGATATCGCCCCAGTCCGTCTTGACATACTCATACCGGACCCCCAGATATTTTGCAAAATGGGTCATAAGCTCAATGTCCATGCCGTCGCCGGCCCCGGTAACGAAGTTAGCATAGGGAATGCCTAAATGGCGGAGGACACCCTTCTTTTTTACGTCTTTCAGGTCTGCCGCCATGAGGACTCCCGAAATGAAGGCCGTTGTCACAACTATCGTGAGAATAAAAACCAACTTTTTTACATAATCCTTATTCAAAATCCTTTCCATGAAGATCTCTCCTTTTTCTGAGTCGTATAGACCGGTTTCTCCCAATACTACAGGTTGTAGATTTGTTTTTCCCTTTTTCAGCCTGGTTCCCGGCGGTGCCACATGATTTCAACTATGCACCCGTTGGCCCCCAACTCCTAAACGAAGTGGGGGTAACGATTTTGTTATCCATATCATAATTATTAAGGGAATAGCATCAATGGTTACGAATTGAAACACTGTATTTACGGCGAGGGTTACGTTTTGTGGAGGAAGGACACGTGTGCCATCCTTCACCACGAGTCCGTACGCTTTATATGAAAATCCCCCCCACCCCTCCCTCCCCCTCGACGGGGGAGGGAGGGGTGGGGGGGATTTTCATCCTTCGTTGTGCCCACGCCTGGGCATGGGGGTTAGTGGTTGAGAAATTTTAAAA
>JAPLJQ010000585.1 GCA_026388495.1 Deltaproteobacteria bacterium
CATGGGAATCATGATTTTCTTTCGACGGTCTTTTCGCTTGCTCCATACCTCGATCTTCGGTAAAAAGACCTGAAACGATTTCAGGACAAGGCCGGCATAAACCCGGTCTTCATGACGGCTGCGAGTATGAACGGCGTACCATGGCATGATAGTTCCCTTTATGTCAAAGGCGGGCCCAGCCTGCACTGAACACGCTGTTATTTGCACGGTTTATTCTGTCATTCCAGGCTTGACCCGGAATCCAGAGTAATCAAATATTTCCTGGATTCCCGCCTTCGCGGGAGAGACAAAAGCGAGGCAAGAATCCATATCATCTCATTACTAAGGGTGGTTACCTTATAATAGCTCATTTGTTTTTTCAATGGTGAAGTGACGATGGAATTACGTATTTCCGGTATTGTGATTCATCCCGGTGAGGGAGAAGAGGTTTTGACGTCAAGGATCGCCTTGATCCTTAACATTCCGCTGCTATCCGTTTCGTCACTGAAGATCGTTAGAAAATCCGTTGACGCCCGAAGAAGAAAACCGCCAAGATTTGTCTATGTGGTTGATATATCTTTACATGATGACACCCATCCGACAGTTCAGACCTGTAAAGGAATCAGCATTGAGGCAATCCCGGAGGAAAAGCGGCCGCCGTGTCCTGTGGTAATCATTAAACCGCAGAAGAGGCCTGTCATCGTCGGAAGCGGTCCTGCCGGTCTGTTTGCAGCCTTGACCCTTATTGAGAGAGGCATTTCCCCCCTTCTTCTGGAAAGAGGCAGGGCCATACCCGAGCGCATTGCGGATGTCAGAACCTTCTGGGAGAAAGGCGTCCTGAATCCCGAAAGTCATGTTTATTTCGGCGAAGGCGGGGCGGGTACATTTTCAGATGGCAAGCTTACGAGCAGGGCCAAAAATCCCTATACGGCATGTGTCAAGAAGATCCTCGTGGATGCGGGCGCGCCATCTGAAATCTTGACGGATGCTAAACCTCACATCGGGACAGACCGTCTCAGGGAGGTAGTGATCAACCTCAGAAGGACGCTTACGGAGCGGGGATGTGAAATTCGGTTTCAGTCCAGGGCGTCCGATTTTCTGGTTTCTCACGGCAGGGTGGAGGGTGTCGTTGTCAACGGGAATGAAGAAATCAGGACTAACCACCTGATCATGGCTCCGGGGCAGAGCGCCGATGATACCTACAAAAAACTACATGAACGTGGCGTTTGCCTCGTGCCGAAGCCCTTCGCCATCGGTCTGCGCGTGGAGCACCCGCAGGCGTTGATCAATGCCATTCAGTACGGCAGGTGGCATGATCATCCGGAGTTGCCTGCTGCAGAATATTTTCTGACGGCAAAACTGACCGGCCTGAAACGATCCGTCTATACATTCTGCATGTGCCCCGGCGGCTGTGTCATAGGGTGCAGTCCGGAAGAAGGGGGCGTGATAACCAATGGTATGAGTAACCATTTTAGAGACGGTGCATATGCCAACAGTGCCGTCGTCGTCAATGTTTTTCCTGATGATTTCGAAGGGGCCCAAGGCCATCCCCTCAATGGACTTATATTTCGGAGGAGGTGGGAAGAAAAGGCCTTCATTCTCGGGGGAGGAAACTATCATGCCCCGGCACAGCGCCTGGTCGATTTTATGAAGGATCAGAAAAGCGCTCTCCCGGGATCAACAACCTTTTCTCCCGGCGTAAAGACAGCGTCTATGCGTGAGACGCTTCCCAGTTTTGTGGTTGATGCGCTCTCGCAGGGATTTCTTCAGTTTGAAGGTCAAATGCGGGGGTTTATCACAGCAGAGGCTACCCTGATCGGTGTTGAAACCAGGACATCGTCACCGGTGAGAATATTGAGACGTACGGATGGTCAAAGCGTGAGTGTATCAGGGCTTTACCCCTGCGGCGAAGGCGCAGGTTATGCAGGCGGGATCATCAGTTCCGCCCTGGATGGGATCAGAATTGCAGAGAGCCTTGCAACATAAGAATGAATGTGCGGTTACACCTACGAAGCGTGTGGTCAAGGTCTACAGGAACGGTGAAGATTACGGGTTGAAAGAGAATCGCACCACAGAAAAGCTGATGGCAGTTTACTACCATCGAATTCTCCTTGACCTCAGGTAGTTCTGGGATTCTTCATCCCACCTTGCAGCGGTTTTAATGTCATCTGTCGCTTGATTGGTATAGCCTAAATCGAGATATGCACGAGCACGACTCTTATAAGCCATGAAATTATTTGGATCCAGTTCGATCGCTCTCGTAGTATCCGCTATATAGCGATTATAATCCCTGTACAAATTAAAATATGCAACGCCACGGTTGGCATAAGCCATTGAACTTGTAGTATCCAGTTCGACTGCCCTGCTTGCATCCTCAAGAGCCTGCCGATCGTTTCTCAATGTGCCATATGCAAAACTTCGATTTACATAGGATGATGCGTCTCTCGGATTTAGTTCAATGGCTCTTGTGAAATCGATTATCGCCTCCTGTAAATTTCTTCCATGTAACGATGAAACCCCCTTGCGATACCAGTCTACAGCACCTAATTCATTTACTACTTCATCGTACCGCTTAATCTTCGACTTATCCTTTTTTTCTGACTCAAGTTCCTTTTTTAACTGCTCAATCTCCCTTAACGCATCTTTCACTTTCTTATCCGCATCCTCAAGACCCCTGCTTGCCCCCTTACTTTTGCGCAGGGAATCAACAGATTTAACTACTTCCTCTGGATCGGCTTCTATCTTGGCCTGTAGCCAATACCTTTCTCCATCCCATTTTTCTTTAAGTATCTGTGTCTGGATAATTCCTGCCGTCAATGTCGTAATCTGATCTTTTGTGAGTTGAAAATTTCTCACTTCCGTCTCACTCTCAAGGTAAGTGCCCAGCTCTTCCAAAAGCAACCTTTTGACTTGTTCGAGGGCTATGATTCGAGATGAAATCTTGCTATCGGCTTCGCCTGCTTGATAGGTGTATTCCTTGATAAAGGTTTTTGTGACAGCAAGGACATTTGAAAACAATATAACGAGGAGTAATATAACAATCAGAACCGTTTGTTTTTTCATGATCTGCTCCGCAAAAACAAAACCCCGCCTCTTTCGAGAAACGGGGTTTCAACAATCAGTTCATGACCACCCTCACACAAGGTTAAAGGGTTAGGAACGTTTATGTACATTATGCTCTAAACTGACCATTCACTATCACGATTTTCATTTAAAATCTATTATAAAGAGGGAAATTTATACCTGATCGCTTTCAGGAAGTAACATCGTCAACCGCCTATCGGTAGGTTACGTACACGAATTCTGTTTTGATCAAAAACAACAACACAACCCTTTTCCAAGCTTTCTGTTAAATCTGGTAGATTTGCTAACAGAACTTTTATCTGTTGTTCAGGTCGACGAGTTGTCATGCCTCGGAATAAAATGAAAGATGGTTTGATGGAGACAAGGCATTATCGATCAGAAATTTCATGCCTGCATTACCAGTAGTGGTAATTCGCGTTCACGGAGTGCTTCCGCTGCATAACGCAGAGATTCAACGATATCACCCTTTTCAAGATCCGGATAGGCTGCCAGGATTTCCGTATCGTTCATCCCTTCCGCCATCATAGCGACAATCGTCGCCACGGGAATCCTCAAACCACGGATACAAGGCATCCCATTCATCTGGTATGGATTAACAGTGATTCGCGAAAATTTCATACATCCACCTCCTTCAACCTACTGCCTGATTCTCCGACACGGTCAATTTATTTTAATCAGTATATGTTGTAATCTTGCATACTTTTCAAAATCAGTCAATTAACGAGTTCAGGAAGCTGTCTTGACCGAAAACACATCCCGGTGCTGTCCCACATGCCGGGCAGAAAGTATCCGAAGAAAAACATCTGCCACATATCAGTAGAGACGCACGGCCGTGCGTCTCTACTGATACCCTATGA
>JAPLJQ010000150.1 GCA_026388495.1 Deltaproteobacteria bacterium
GGTACTTTTCCCGGCTCCCGATACACCCAGGATTGCGAGAGACTGTCCCTGTTCGATGTTGAAATTTAATTCCGTTAAGACTTCAATCCTGTTGCCATCCTTAATAAATGTTTTACTTAAATTATCTAATTGTATCATTACTCGTATCTCAGTGCTTCTGCCGGATCCAACCTGGAAGCCCTCCGGGACGGATATATGGTTGACAGAAAACAGATCAAAATGGTTCCAATCACAATAGTGACCACATCACTGTAATTGACCTGGGAGGGCAACTGGCTCAGATAGTAAACATCTCCGGGGAGGATCTTGAATCCGAAGATATTCTCAATGAATACGGAAATTTTTTCAAGATTGAACGCCACCGAAAGTCCGCCGATGCAACCCAGAAGTGTGCCAACGGCGCCGATGGTGACTCCCTGAAAGATAAAAATCCTCATAATGCTCTTTGAGGTTGCTCCCATGGATTTCAGGATGGCTATATCCTTGCTTTTTTCCATGACGACCATAATCAGGGTTGTAATGATATTGAAAGCGGCGACCAGGACAATGAGAGACAGGATGATGAACATGACTCTTTTCTCGAGTCTCAGAGCTGAAAACAGGTTTTTATTCATTTCCATCCAGTTTCTCGCCCAGTATGGGAATCCTAATTTTTTCTCAATGGTTTTTGCAATGACATCGGCCTTGTAGATATCATTGACCTTGATCTCGATGCCGGTGACGTACTCGCCCATGTTCAGAAATTCCTGGCAGTCTTTCAAAGACATATAGGCAAGCGTTGAATCATATTCATAGAAACCTGAATCAAAGATGCCCACAACGACAAATTTCTTCATCCGGGGGATCATCCCCATCGGCGTGGCCACCCCCATGGGGGAGATGATGCTAACCGTTTCGAAGAGGAACAAGCCCATGTTTTTTGCCAGTTCTTTCCCTATCACAATACCGGGGAGTTGTGAATTCTCCCGATTGAGTTTCAATGTGCTTCGATGTTTCTCTGAGAGATAATCAATATTTCCCTCCTGCATCTTTCCCAGAGTAATGACTTTGAAGGCACTTTCCGTCGACATACCCCTCAACACAACGCCACTGGTATGCCCTCCATTTTTTAACATGGCCTGGGCATAAATGAAGGGTGTAGAGGCGACAACGCCACTGACGCCCGCAATGTCCTCCCTGACCTTCTGGTAATCTCTCATTGCTCCGCTGTGCTGCATGAGAACGATGTGAGAGTTGATTCCAAGAATCTTGTTTCTGAGATCGTTTTCAAAACCGTTCATGACGGCGAGGACAATGATCAGTGCCGCAACGCCGAGGGAGATGCCGGCTATGGATATAAATGTGATGATGGAGACAAAAACCTGTTTTCGCTTGGCCTTGAGATATCTCAGACTGACAAATAGTTCATAAGACATTTTTTGTTATAATCTTCCTTGACTCTCAGCAGTGTATGATGATGACATCCCGAAATGAAGCGGTGTTTGTAAGAAAAGCATCATCCGCCTGTCGATACCATCGGCCTTCAGGGAATCAGTTTCTCTTTTCTTTAAAGTTTGCCGTCTTCTGTAAACCCATGGTCAAAATTGAATAGAAATCGAGTTTGATTATATTTTTTTCCCCGATTAGTCAAGCATGATTTGAACGGTTGATTCAAACGGGCGGGGTTTCAGATAGCCTGCATGCGGGTCATGAAGATATGGCAGGGGGGAAATGTAAAAGATGATGATTCCCCCCTTTTTTCATTACTAATGACTGCTGACATTTCCCAGTTTGATGGCGCAGAATTCTCCACACATCGTGCAACCTTCCTCCTTTGCACTTTGACTTTTTTCCAGAAACTTCTCCGTTTTTTCCGGATCAATGGAAACATCTGTCTGACCCTGCCAGTCAAATGCCTTCCGGTATTTTGCCATCATGATGTCCTTATCAAAGGCGCCCGGAACATTTTTTGCGATATCAGCTATATGGGCCGCAATCCTGGATGCGATAACCCCCTCCCTCACGTCATCGAGCGTGGGGAGCCGGAGGTGTTCGGACGGTGTTACGTAACAGAGAAAGTCTGCCCCTGCAGCCCCGGCGATAGCGCCGCCGATGGCCGATGTGATGTGGTCATAACCGGGGGCAATGTCGGTTGGCAGAGGGCCCAATACATAGAATGGCGCACCGTTGCACAGGCTTTTCTGCAGCAGGATGTTGGCCTCAATTTCACCGATAGGTACATGTCCGGGACCTTCAATCATGACCTGGACATCCTTATCGCGGGCTTTTTTAGTCAGTTCACCCAGGAGAATGAGTTCCTGGACCTGTCCCCTGTCTGTGGCGTCGGCAAGACACCCGGGACGCAGACCGTCACCAAGACTGAGAACCATATCATAGCGTTTCGCGATGTCAACAAGCCGGTCGTACTTTTCATAAAGAGGATTTTCCCGGTCGTTATATGACATCCAGTTTCTGGTGATGGAACCTCCCCTGCTTACAATGCCCATGAGACGACCCTGTTCCTCTATACAGGATACGCTCCTTCTCGTCACGCCGCAATGGACGGTAATGAAATCGACACCGTCTTCCCCGTTTTCTTCAATGGCCTGGAAAATATCTTCCTCCGTCATCTCGACGATGGCTTTCTGCTGTTGTATCATGTTTGCGGCTGCCTGGTAGATGGGAACCGTTCCGACAGGAATCGTTGATGCCTGAATGATCATTTTCCTGATGGCGCCGATATCGCCGCCTGTAGACAGATCCATGATGGTATCCGCCCCCGCAGCGATTGAAACCCTGACTTTTTCGAGTTCCAGCTCGAGATCTGTCCTGTCCCTGGAGGTACCGATGTTGGCGTTGATCTTTGTTTTAAGGCCCTTTCCGATAGCAAGAGGCGCAATATTGGTATGCCTGATATTTCTGATCACAACCACGTGACCGTCTTCAATGCCCTTGCGGATGAACTCGGGAGATACCCTTTCCTGCTCCGCGCATATCTTCATTTCTTCAGTGATCACGCCTTTACGTGCTGCTTCTAATTGTGTCATTTCAAAACTCCCGAAAATGTGGCTTTTTAAATTACACAGGGGCATACCCTGCGACTCAAGAATATGCCCCCTCAAATGTATCAAAGCTCTTTTCCCTCCGCTGGTATTACCCAGGTCAGGTTCAAAGGGTATCTTCTCAGCCCGGTAGGCACCCCTGCATTCTGTAGTTACGATACTACCTACTTCAATTATTTCATAAAATCAAGGGCAATTTTCACGATGCTTCACTTATCAATTGCGAAGCCGGGGAAAGTTATGTATAAATAGCAGCAAACACGTTAAGTGCTGTAATTTCCGGACAGGGGGGATCCATAGAGCGCCCTGTACGTCATAGTAAACGGATAATCTAAAGATATCATTAAAGGGTATCTTCATCACACAAAGTGGAAAGGAAACTGAAGATGGTGAATAAAGTTTTATTGATCGGCAGGCTTGGGAAAGATCCGGAGGTCAGATATACGCCGGATGGTATGATGGTGACCAATTTCAGTATGGCAACCGATGAACAGAGGAAAGATAAAAACGGCCAGAAGGTACAAAGGACGGAATGGCATCGTATCGTCACCTTTGGGAAACTGGCGGAGATATGCAGCAGTTATCTTTCCAAAGGGAAATTGATTTTTATCGAGGGGAGAATTCAATCGCGATCCTGGGAGGACAAAGACGGCAACAAGCGTACAACCACGGAGATTGTCGCGGCCAATATGCAAATGCTTGATTCAAAGGGACAGGCGAGGGGCCAAGAGGCGGCTGAGGATGATCACGCCCCGTCATATTCAGGGATAGATCAGACACCCGACGATGATGTTCCCTTTTAAACGGAAGGGACCCTATTTCTTTTCTTCGATTTTTTTAGAGTCGGGTGTTACGTCTATTTCATCCGGTTCGCGGGTCGCTTTCTTGAAGTTTTTAATACCTTTTCCGATAGCCCCACCGATTTCCGGTAGCTTGCCGGCGCCGAAAATGATCAAAATGATCACCAGGATGATAATCAATTCAGGCATGCCTATTCCAAACATGTTTTCATAACCTCTTCACGGGTGTTGTACCTATATATGCAGTGGAACCACACTAAAGCATGGCAGCTTCTTTGTCAAACATATCTTTTTATGGGTGCAATTACGGGAGTTTCAAATGGACAACCTGGCCTTGCTTACCAAGATTCCCCAGAGGTTTTCCTTGAAAAGTAACATTGATCCCCCCCGCATTGCCGATATCGACGACAAAGTTCAATGCGGAACGTTCAATGATTTCACCCTGGTTCAGCAAAATTTCCTGAGGGGGATTTTTGCCTGCCCTTATTCTTATCCAGGTCAGTTCCGTTGCTTCCATGGTTAAACGGTTTGTCTCGCCCATTGTTATGTTCTCTTGTTTCACTTCCTTGATCGCCGCACCCTGTTGGATATTGACCCTGTCTGCCGATGACTGACTTGATAAGGCTGCCGGTGCATCTTTCCTTGATTGAATATCTTTTTCTTCGGGCTTGGCAATCTGGTTCGTCTGATCGGCAGACCCACTTTTGACATCGGCGGCCATGCCCGAGGCCTCCGGTGGTTTCGCCTCAGGTGTCGGATATGTGGGCTGAACGATTTGACTTTTAGGAATATCCACATCGGATTTATACGAGGATATTGAAAAAACAATCATTCCGATGCCCGTGAGAACGGCTAAACTCCAGAAAATAAATTTGTACCGTTTACCTGCCGGCGGCGGAGGCGTCTTTATGTCTCCTTTCTGGGAAGGGGGTGCCAGTGCTTCAAGGTATTGTTCGTAGCGGGCAAGCGTGATACTGCTGTCCGTTTCCAGTGTTTTTGCATAGGTTTTAATAAATGCTTTTGTAAAAACCGGAGGTGGAAGCGCATCAAAATCTTCTTTTTCAATGGCTTCCAGATTGATCACACTGATCCGTGTGCGCTCAAATATATCTCTCAGGGTTAGCCCCTTGGCTTCCCTGAGGGATTTTAGATCGGATGCTCCAGATTTTTCAGTTTTTATTATGGGTTCTTCCATGATAGACATTCAATTTTGACCCCTTTTGACTGTGATCACATCATATAATACCCCATCCATGGATGGAACTGTCCCCAAGGGCATTTTCTGTGTACTTAACATCAATTTTTGAGTCGTGCAATAAAAAGATCATTCCACCCATGCAAATAAGATCCGTAGTTTTATTAACAATCCATGGTAATTGAAAAAGATCACGGACAAGGTTTTTCAGTCTTTCTATAAATACGCTGGTTTTTTGAATTTTTTTGTGCTGGTATAAAGGCGTCGCACACACCACTTTCAGGAGATTGAATCTCATGGAGCATTATCGGGAGTTCGCCGTGGGCCTTGCAAGGGAAGCTGGGCTATTTCTCAAAGAAAGACTTAACGACAAACACGTTATTGATTACAAGGGTGAGATCAATATTGTAACAGAGGCGGACAGAATGTCGGAGGCTCTTATTACAGAGAAGATTCATCAAAAATATCCTCATCATGACATCCTTACGGAAGAATCGGAAGGAATCGATAATGGCTCGGAACTTCGGTGGATTATTGATCCTCTTGACGGCACGACAAATTATGCTCACGGATATCCCGTGTTCTGCGTCTCTATCGCTTTGGAAAGAAACGGTGTCGTTTGTCTCGGTGTTATCTGCAATCCCATGCTGAACGAGATGTTTGTTGCTCTAAAAGGAAAGGGCGCTTTTCTAAACGATGAGAGAGTTTCCGTATCAAAGACAGTTGATATATCAAAAAGTCTTCTGGCCACCGGTTTTCCATATGACATCAGGGACAATGAGAACAACAATCTCAGATACTTCAGTGGGATGGCTCGAAACGCCCAAGCCATTCGCCGCGCCGGATCGGCGGCCCTTGACATGGCCTACGTGGCGATGGGCCGCTTTGATGGCTTCTGGGAACTGAAACTCATGCCCTGGGACACGGCTGCCGGTTCGCTCCTGATCTCAGAAGCAGGGGGGGTCATTACAGACCTTTTCGGCGGCACATTTCGCCTGGATTCACCTCATGTTCTTGCAACAAATGGAAAAATTCATCGTGATATGATCCACATATTAAAAGAAATTGATGCCGCATCCCCATAGCCCCCGGTCCTGAATCGTCCTGCCGGAATCGATATAAAAAAGGTGAAGGCCGGTTTCAAAAACGGCCTTCTAACCGTCAGGTAGAATAACCGTGCTGCCCCAGCCGCCATCTAATCTTCCCGAAAAGAAGGTTACGTGGCGGTTTGGATCAATTTTACATAAACTTTTCGTGTTCTCGGACCATCAAATTCACAGAAAAAAATTGACTGCCATGTACCCAGGATAAGGTCTCCATTTTCTATGAAGATCGTTTGCGATGATCCTGTAAGGGATGACTTGATGTGGGCGGCAGCATTTCCTTCCGTATGCCTGTAACGATCATTGAGGGGAATGATCTTATCAAGGGTTGTGATGATATCTTTGACGACATCGGGGTCTGCGTTTTCATTAATCGTGACACCGGCTGTGGTGTGGGGAATAAAAACATGGCAGATCCCGCTTTTGACAGGATGTTCCCTTAAACAGGTTCTGATCCGGTCGGTAATGTCAATCATTGCGACTTTCGAGTGCGTCTTTACGGTGAACTGCTTCATGCGCCTTCCTCCCGGGAATTTCCTCTTCCGGCTATTATTCTGGAAATGCGATACCTGTCAAGATCAAACATGAGATTTGACCGTGATACCTTCTTGACACCTGTGGGTGTTTTATTTATAAGTGGCTAACATGATTCTTATCCATCCCCCGATTGTCAAACCTTGTGAGCCGCCTGCCGGAATTGCCAAACTTTCAGGTTCCCTGAAGCGTCAGGGGGTAAAATGTACTGTTTTAGACGCTAACCTGGAGGGTATTTTAAGCCTTTTAAATTGGAGTGCCGCTCGAGATGTGCCTCAACGTCCATCGGACAGATGGACCGACAGGGCATGTCATCATTTAGACAGCAATATGAAACTATTAACGTCGAGGCATGGTTACGGACATATGGATCGCTATAAACGGGCGGTCAGGGATGTCAACAGGGTTCTTGAGGTATCGACTTCCCACTGTAACGTCCGCCTGAGCCTGTCAAATTATCTTGACCGGGCGCACTCTCCCGTAAGGAGTACGGACCTGATGAGGGTTGCTGAAATTCCTGAAGAAAACCCATTTTTCCCGTATTTCAGCAAACGGCTCATGGATCTTCTGGATAAGGAATGCCCTGCCATGATAGGTTTTTCCCTGAACTATTTAAGTCAGGCCCTGTGTACTTTTGCCATGATCGGGTTTTTGAAGCTGGCTCATCCGCATCTTCATATCATTCTGGGTGGCGGTCTGGTAACCTCTTGGATAAGAAATCCTGGATGGTCAAATCCTTTCAAAGGTCTGGTTGATGATTTTGTGGCCGGTCCGGGAGAAGAACCTCTGCTTTCCATCCTCGGCATTACAAGTCCGGGGGGGCAGGATTCTCCCGATGATGCCATCCTGACGGAAGAGGGTTATTTCTCTCCGGGGACGATCCTTCCCTATAGCGCATCGAGCGGGTGCTACTGGAATCAGTGTTCCTGCTGTCCGGAAAAAGCTGAAAGGAATCCCTATAGGCCTGTGTCTGTTGAGGGGATGATCGCTGATATCCGTACACTTATCGTCAAAACAAAACCTGTTCTTGTCCATCTCCTCGATAATGCCGTCAGTCCCGTCCATCTGGAGGCGATCGCTGATCGTCCTTTCGGAGCACCATGGTACGGCTTTGCGAGAATTTCCCCTCATCTGGCGGATTTGGATTTCTGTATTGCTCTGAGGCGATCCGGATGTGTCATGCTGCAACTGGGTGTGGAATCCGGAGATCAGGGTGTCCTTGATGATATGAGGAAGGGCTTTGATCTGGAAAAGGCGTCGATCGTGTTGAAGAATCTGAAAAAAGCGGGCATTGCCGCCTACGCCTATTTTCTTTTCGGAACCCCGACGGAAACGCTTGAAAAAGCCCGGAAAACCCTTGCTTTTGCTGTCCGGCACAGCGATCAGATCGATTTTCTGAATCTCGCCATCTTCAACCTTCCGGCGTATGGTCCGGATGCTCCGAAGCTGCAGACGGGAGATTTTTATGAGGGGGATCTTTCTCTTTATCGGAATTTCCTTCACCCCCACGGGTGGGATCGACATCATGTGAGAGAGTTCGTTAACAGGGAGTTCCGGAAGCATCCTGCCATTATTCCCATTCTAAGAAAGACCCCCCCGATGTTTACTTCCAATCATGCGCCTTTTTTTGCGATGAGGCCGTGATTTTGAATAAAGTTCAAATTTTAGATTGATTTATATAAAAGTGTTTATTACAATAAACTGATTTTAACCTACAGGTAATTATTCAATATGAACCGTTAAAAGCCTGAACGGTTTCTGATCGTTCCTGGTTTTCGATAGCATGATACGGGAGGGTTATGGAGAAGATTTCTATAGTAAAAAGAAGAAAGAGGGGCTCTTTTGAGCCGGAAAAGGGACAACCTCCGGAAGCCGAGGGACGGCCATTGCCGGTACAGGAATTGACGGAAATTCCCGCCCACGTACTGAGACAGGGTACTGATAACGTGGACGAACCGGAAGACTTGTCTGATGAAAATGAACCGGCTATTTCAATTAAATTAACGCCGGAGCAGTACAACCTTGTCAAGTCAAGTCAATATGTCAATTATTTCCTGAATGGCGAATCAAGTGGTGTTTCTTTGGATATGCAGCAGCGTCCGGATGGACAGATTGTTTTCAATTTCCAGTTCAAAAAGGTGGATACCGTCAAAATGCTCAAGTCGGAGCATGTCTGTCAGATGCTGCAGATCAGCAAAAGCCTCCTGATGACTCTTGTCAAGTCTCAAAAGATCAGAAGCTATAAAATAGGCAGGCTCAGGCGGTTTTTATTTGAGGATATCCTCGATTATCTCTCGAAGAGTGAAGAGATTTTTATAAATTCCAAGGCGTAGGTGTACAGGAGGGCAAGATTTATGTATTATGAATACTGGGGTCTAAAAAAGCCGCCTTTTGATAATGTTCCTGACCCGACAATGTATGCAGACAGTCACGCTTCCATGGAAAACGCCATAGCGGAAACCTTGTTTGCAATCGAAGAGGGCAATGAGTGTGTCGCCGTAATCGTTGGTGATGTGGGTTTGGGTAAGACCTTATCTCTTCGGATCATTATTGACTCGCTGGAACACGATAAATACAAAATCGCTCTGATTACAAATCCCGATATGTCCTTCATTGAACTTTTGAGGGAGATTATAGGCCAGCTGATGGGCAAGCAATGTGATGAGAGGCGAAAAATGAATCTCCTGGAAATTTTTAATAAGCTCCTTTTCGGAACGATTGACGAAGGGAAAAAGGCGCTGATCTTTGTCGATGAAGCAAACGCCATATCCCCCACCAATCTTGAAAGCCTGAGATTGCTGACCAATATGCAGGATGATCAGAGAAATTTATTCACTATTGTGCTTGCCGGTCAGCTTGAACTCGCTCGCCGGCTGGAACATCCGAAGCGGGCGAATCTGCTGCAACGGATCGGTACGTTCAGCAGGATTGACAAGATCGAATCTGAAGATCTGGTCAGGGCTTATGTTCAGACCCGGCTTAAGCTTGCCGGTGGAGGGAGAAATATTTTCACAGACGATGCGTACGGCTTCCTGTGGGAGTATTCGGAGCATGGGGTGCCCCGCCTTATCAACAAAATCTGCAAGTTGTCATTAAAGGCCGGTGAGACCAATCAATTTAATCAAATTTCCGGAGAGGTGATTCATCAGATCGGTGAACGTTTTCGCAATTTAACGGGACCGGCCGTTCAAAAAAGGAAGCCCAGAAAGAGGCCGGAAAGCAAAGCTATTGCCGATGCCATTGAGAAAGTTATTATTGAAGCTATTGAGGAAAAACCCAAAGATGTTCCTGTGGAACCCCTTGAAGTTTCGGTGGATGTTTTTCAGGACCGGCGTCGTATGGCCGAACCCGCTCCTGTCACGGAGGCGCCAGAAGAAAAGCCTGTAGGGGCAGAAGAAGTGCAGCCTGAAATGGAAGCAGCCGCAGAGGTCCCGCCGGTGGCGGCTCCTGTAGTAGAAGAAATATCTTCGGAACCGGTTGCCGTTGCGGAGGAGGTTCCAAAACCCGCTGAGTCCATTGTCGTTGCCGAAGAATCTCCAAAACCTCAGGAGGAGGCGCCATCAATTCAGAAAGAGTATGCCGAAGAAATCGACATGGCAGGTTTTAAGGTTACAATCAGCATTCCCTTTCATCTCATTGAGCAGACGCAATCTTCAACTCAGGAACAGCGTATGAAGGTGGCCGGGGCTCTGGCGGCACAAGTCCTGAAAAAACATCCGGAACTCAGCTCCGCCCCGTCAATCGATCCGATTTCCGTATGGAGTGACATCAGGGAATTTATTGTGACAAGACTCAAGTGAGGTGAACTGAAAGGTAGGATTTATTTTTTTTCTTCCATCAGCTCATCCAAGAGCTTCTGCGCTTTTTTCTTTTGCGGATTGATGGACAGGACAAAGTGAAGTCTTCGGGTAATTTCGTCTTTTTTGGATTCATCCGGGTTTTTAAGATACTGTCTGTACTGATTCTGTGCGAGATTCACGTTCGCTTCTTCCTGGAATGGATTCAATGCCAGCGATTTCTGGTAGGCCGCGATGGCTTCCTCATACTCTTCCATGGCCTCATGAATGGAACCCAGGTTGTTCCAGGCTTCCGCATTATTGGGATCAAAGGCCAGAACCCGTTCGAAGAAATTGATGGCCTTCCTGTAATCCCCTAACTGAACATACAGATTTCCCAGGTTAAAAAGGGCGTTCACATGAGAGGGATTCATTTCCAGAACGCCCTGATATTCCTGTATTGCCTCGTCAAACATATCATGGCGGTCATACAGAAGCGCCAAGAAAAATCGTGGAGAGACTGCGTTGGGATCAACCTCAATCGCTTTTTTGTATTGCTGAACCGCGTTATTATAGTCTCCCTCCAGTTCTGAGATGTGGCCAAGATTGAAGATCGCTTCAACGTTTTCCGGATTCAATGCGAGCGCCTGTTCATACATTTGCCTTGCACTTCCCAACCGATCCATTTTCTCGTAGACATAGCCAAGGTTGTTATAAGCTTCCGGATTATTTGGTTCCAGTTCAACGACCCGGCGGAGACATATGAGAGCCCAGTCGTAATCTTCTTTCTGGAGATAAATGAAACCCAGATTCACATATGCGGCTGTAAATGTGGGATCAAGAATGATGCTTTTTTTATAGGCTTCGATGGCTTTATCGGACTGTGGATCAAGGAGGTCATATCGAGAACCTTCCATGAACCATTCCCTGGCAGAATTTTTCTGATCCATTGAACCTCACCCTATGAGAAAGTGGTGTTGAGCATTTGCTCATAATCGTCGGTGTTCAGTATCCATTTTATCTTTTTTTGTCAAGAGAAAAGCCTTGTTCGAA
>JAPLJQ010000017.1 GCA_026388495.1 Deltaproteobacteria bacterium
ATCCTTCTCATCCTTGCGGATAAGATCGATGGCTTGAGTTCCGCAGGTGGTTACACAGAGGCCACAGCCGATGCACCGGTCCGGATCGATTTCTGCGACGTCATCCTTCATCTGGATCGCATCCATCTGACACCGATCCAGGCAAATTTCGCAGCCGATGCAATCTTTGCTTCGAATGCTGGCGTAGTAATTTGAGTGAACAAATTCAGCGGGCTTGGGATAACGCTTGATGGCCTTCAACACCTGGCAGCAATCCCCGCAACAGAGACAGATATTCATAATTCTCTGGGCGTTGGAAGGTTGCAGCACCAGACCCTGCTCCTCGGCCTGACGGAGAATGTCAAGAGCTTCCTCTTTGCTGATGGAACGACCGATTCCGTTTTTTTCGTAGAAATACGCGCCGCTGGAAAAAACAAGACAGGCCTCCTTCAGCTTTCCGCATCCTTTTCCGGTCATGGTGTGTTCTTTTCGACAGATACAGGGTGCTACCAGGATCTTGCGCTGCTTTTCAATGAGTTGTCGGGCGTCCTCATAGGGCATTACGGCTCCCTGACCTTCCAGGCTGGCTCCGATGGGAATCGTCCTCAACTGCTGCGTCTTGATCCGGGTCATGGCATCAAACAGGGCCGGGATGTATTCGTTCATGTCCTTGATCAGCCCTTCGTCCAGACTATTGACGTGGTATTCCCAGATCCCGATGACATACTGGGCAGCCATGTACATGGGGCCTTCGGCTCGGTCTGAGCGGACGATCAGGCCCTTGCGGGACATATCATACAGCATATCAGACAGTTCGCGGGGCGGTTTCTGGATGCGTCCCGCAATCGTTTCCACCGGTTCCGGCCACATGGCCAGATGACAAGCCAGAGAAGCCTCTTCTGCCGTAAAGAGTCTTTTTAAAATGCGAAGCTCCACCCCCGATTCCGTCCTGGGGAAACCGGCGGGAAGGCGATCCAGAAATGCAGCCAGGCGTTCATAAACATCGAGGGTCATGGGCGATATACTCCTTTGAGCAGATGCATCATCTTTGATAAAAAAATTCATACCCTATCGAATATGATATATCAAGGATTATCGAAACCAACTCGGGACTTGAAAAATTTTCGATGACACGTTAAAAGGTGCCGTGATTAATTTTATTAATTTTTCAATAGTGACGAACCCGTAAAAAGTCGAATTCTGTCATTTCGAGGAGCAAAGCGACGAGAAATCTTTAATTATTTCAAGATTTCTCCCTACACTCGAAATGACATGACGGGTGTTTTCCGACTTTTTACGAGAACGTTAATAGTCGCCATGTGGAGGAAATATAGATGATGGGGCTTTTAATCCGGTGGCTGATTCTAACATCCGCCATCATTCTCGCATCCTACATGCTGGACGGAATTGAGATAAAGGGTTTTTTCTCTGCGTTTTTTGCGGCCGCCGTGCTGGGCATTCTAAACGCATTGTTTCGCCCGATTCTCATCGTCCTGACTCTGCCGATCAATATCCTGAGCCTCGGTCTCTTTACCTTTTTGATCAATGCCCTGATGTTGAAAATGGCCTCCAGTGTTATCCCTGGTTTTGAGGTTCACGGATTCTGGACAGCGATATTCGGTTCCCTTGTAATCAGCATTGTCAGCTGGCTTCTGAATGCATTCATCAGCGACCGAGGAAGGGTGGAAAGGGTCCAACACGTTGATCTGAAAAAGAAGGGGGACAGATGGGAATGAATCTGACTCCGGCCATGAGACAGTACCTCGAGATCAAGGAACAGCATAAGGACTGTATCCTGTTTTTCAGGATGGGTGATTTTTATGAGATGTTTTTTGAAGATGCCGTCACCGCATCCAGGGTTCTCGATATCACCCTGACATCAAGAAACAAAGGCAAGGAGGACAGCATCCCTCTCTGCGGCATACCCTACCACGCGGCTGCTTTATATATCGCAAAACTCATCGAAGGGGGATTCAAGGTAGCCATCTGTGAACAGGTGGAAGACCCGAAGCTTGCGAAAGGTATCGTAAAAAGAGAGGTGGTGAGGATTATCACGCCGGGTCTCTTTGTGGACGCTGAAAATCTGAATGCAAAGGAGAATAATTTCCTGGCGGCACTGTCGAGGGTTGATCAGACTTTTGGTCTCGCTTTCCTGGATATCTCGACGGGGGAGTTTCGGGTGGCTGAGTTTCTGGACAGGGAGTTTTTCATGGCTGAACTCAGCGGTCTTGACTTCAGGGAGATGATTCTCGGTGAAGATTTCAAGAGCGAAAGCGTTACAAAAGCTTTTCCCCGCCAGACGGCAGGGTGCATGATCAACTATTTTTCCGCTGATTATTTTGATTATGACGGGGCACTCTCCCATTTGAGAGAATATTTTACGGAAGATCATTTAATCCGGCTGAACATTGCGAGCCATCCGGCGGTCGTTGCCGCAGCCGGCGCCATTCTGCGGTATGTAACGGAAACACAAAAAGACCGGCTCAGGCACATCAATGTCATAGAGTGGTATGAGACGGGTAACTACCTCATCCTGGATGATATAGCCAAGAGAAATCTCGAGCTGTTTGCCACCATAACAGATTTAAAAAAGGAGGGGTCTCTCTTTTACATGATCGATGAAACCGTCACCCCCATGGGCGGCAGAAGATTGCGATGGTGGCTCAATTATCCTCTTGTGAACCCTGAAAAGATCGCGGAGAGGCTCACGGCAGTCTATGAAATAAAGGTACGCCATGTTTTGAGAGGAAACCTGCGTCGGGTTCTTTCCCATGTCTATGACCTGGAAAGACTTGCCGGCAGGATATCCATGGGAGTGGCCAATGGACGGGACATTATTGCCCTGAAGAACTCCCTGAAGGTTCTACCTGAAATCCGGTCGCTTATTTACGAGATGGAAACACCCCTGCTTGCTTCCGTTTATGCGGGAATGGATGAAATGACGGATATATTATCCCTGGTTGAGGACTCCATTGTCGAGGATGCCCCGCTGACGATTCGGGAAGGCGGCATGATTAAAGAGGGCTATGACCGCGATCTCGATGAACTGATTGCCATAGGCAGGAATGGGAAACAGGGAATTGCCGCTCTCGAGGAAAAAGAGAGAAAAAAAACGGGAATCAATTCTCTCAAGGTCGGGTTCAACAGCATATTCGGATATTATATCGAAGTCACGAAAGCCAATGCGGAATTTGTTCCCGACGATTACATCCGGAAGCAAACCCTGGTGAACGCAGAGCGGTATATCAATCAGGAACTCAAGGAATATGAATATACCGTTTTGACTGCGGAGGATCGCCGCAAAGAAAGAGAATACACCCTTTTTGTTGAAATCAGGGGGAGGATTGCAAAGGAAATTAAGAGGATCCAGACGACGGCTTCCCTTATTGCGGAGATGGATGCTGTTGCGTCACTTGCCGAGGTGGCGGAACGCTATCATTACTGCTGTCCCGTCGTGGATAATGAAGACAGAATTGAGATCAGGGACGGCAGGCACCCCGTTGTGGAAAGAATGCCTCTTACAGACGGTTTCGTACCGAATGATGTCTATCTTGATCTGGAGAAAAATCGCCTTCTCATCATCACGGGTCCCAACATGGCGGGGAAATCAACATACATCAGGCAGGTTGCCCTCATCGTCATTCTCGCCCAGATGGGGAGTTTCGTTCCCGCATCGGAGGCCCACATAGGTATTGTTGACCGCATATTTACCCGGATCGGCGCAGCGGATAGTTTGACCAGAGGCCAGAGCACTTTCATGGTCGAGATGAACGAAGTGGCAGGTATCCTGAAAAATGCCTCCCAGAGGAGTCTGGTTATCCTGGATGAAGTGGGGCGGGGGACCAGCACGTTTGACGGGTTGAGCATTGCCTGGGCGGCGGCGGAATATATACACGATACCGAACACATTGGGGCGCGCACGCTCTTTGCTACCCATTACCACCAGTTGACCGATCTGGCCTTTACGAAGGAGGGCGTGAAAAATTTCAATATTGCCGTCAAGGAATGGGGTGACAGGATCATTTTCCTCAGGAAAATCATGGAAGGTGGAACGAACCGGAGTTATGGTATTCAGGTGGCCGGGATTGCCGGAGTTCCCGATGAGGTCATCACCCGGGCCAAGGAAATATTGAATAATCTTGAGAAGGGCGAATTCGACGAGGTGGGCATGCCGAAGATTGCCCGCGGCAAAAAATCGGCCGCCAGGAAGGATAAGGCGCAGTTGAACCTCTTTATGAGTGAAGAAGATGTCGTTATTACCGAGCTGAAAGCACTGGATGTCATGAACATCACACCCATTGAGGCCCTGCAGAAGCTCGGTGAGTGGAAAAACAAGCTTCACTGACAGGACATGATGCGCATCCTTTTATGTAATTCCGGGCAGAGCGAAGAATTTTTAAAGGACATCCCGTCGTCAGCCGTCTCACTCATGTGCCGGAAGCCGATGCATTTGCGGAGATGATACGGGGAGCCTCCGGAATGGCGATTTTGATACGGGAGGCGCCTTTATTCTTCAGGGCAAGGGCTGCGCCGTTTTTCTGAATGAATGAGCATGGTTCGTAGACCCAGCCCGCTTTCAGCCTTTTTTCTTCCCGTTTGAGCTTTGCAAGGGCGTACAGGCCGATGACGGGTGTTAAGATTCGCGTTTTCCAGCCGAAGGTTCTGTAAATATCTTTCAGGAGGGCGTTCATCTTTTCCGACATCCGTGCATTTCCCCGGTACCACTTTTTCATGGCCCAGACGGCGCCGGCATAGGCAGAGCGAAGGGGCGCCGCATCCCAGTTGAAGCGCTCCCGGATTCGAAGGTCCGAATGGTCCCTGTATTTCTGCCATCCTTGCAACATCGTTCTTATGAGGCGGTAAAGACTGGGGCCATTGATCTCGAAATCCCTGCGGAAGGCCCGGATAAGATATTCCTCTTCCCGTCCGTCTTTTATGTGGGGGTGACGGTAGTTAAAGCGATACTGGCCGTGAGAGTCGGCCACAGGGAACTCCGATTCGGGAAGAAGGGTGCCGTCTTTTCGGTGCTGTTCATAAAGAGGCGTTCCCGGATTCGGGGTGTAAAGCATGAACTGGTGGAAATCGGTGTCATGGTTCACGGCGTGATCGATAACGCTATCTATGTTTTCCGGCGTGTGATTTTCCAGGCCAATAATCGACGATCCCAGGACGCGGATTCCATGGGACTGTAGGGTTCTGACAAGCGTTCCTGTGTCTACGTCGGCAAGCTTGCCGTACCGGCTGTTCTCGCCTTCCAGGCCCATCCAGACCCAGGCAACGCCAAGTCCTACTAACTGTTCAATGGTGTAGGACTGCAAGACACGGGCAGAACTGAATATATAGAGTGCCCAGCTTTTTCTGTTCTCGTCCATCAGTTCCAGGAGCCGGAGGGACCGCTTCCGGTGATAGAGAAAATTTTCGTCGAGAACGAAAAAGGATTGCACCGAGAGTTTTTCCTCGATCTGGCACATGACGGAAAAGAGTTCATCCCCAGTCTCGTAGAAATTGATGAAGTTCCCCTTGCCTCCGAAGAGGGCAGACGTGGAACAGAAGTTACAACCTACGGGACAGCCCACGGAGGGAATCAGGATGGCGGCGGTACGACCACGTGTTTGCGGCAAGTCGATCCCTATCATCCGGGCGCCGAAACCAGAGTAGACCATGGGATGCCGGACGGGGGATTTCTCATCCTGACCGAGGAATTTACGGAACCACCGAATTCCGTCTCCCATGACGATATGATCGGCATCGATGAGGCGTTCGATGTCTTCCTTATTGGAGATGTGCCCCCCGACGACGATCGTTGCATTTGGCCGGTGCTTCCGGATCAGATCGCACATTTTTTGCACTTTTCCGACGTTGGGAATGATGGCGCTGATCCCGACGATGTCGTAATCATTCTCACGGATTTCGCGGAGGAACTCTTCGAGAGAGGGGAAATCGAGAACTGTGCAGGGTGCGTCGATGTTGGCCTGAAGCATCATCAGACTGAAGGTACGATGGAACATCCGGAGAGAGAAGCCTCCCTGGACTCGTGTCACCTGGTTCTGATAGAGCTCCATGGGGTTGATTTTCCTGCTTCCGTATTCATCATCCTGCGCATAGGGCCCAAATGCGCTTGTGAACAGGATCCTGGCACGGGTTCCCAGGTGATGAACGGTCTGTGATGTTGGCATAGAGGTTCTTCCTTCCTTGACTTGAAGTTGTTTGTGACTGATGGAGACTTACTTAGGGGAAAACCGCGAGGAAGAAAAGACCTGTTTTGTTGTTTTACAAAAGTTTTACAAAACAAAGGCTTCCAGAGAAAAAGAGGGGAATAATTGTCTATTGACATGGATAGCGCCCTGTTATACGTATTTCACCAAGGGCTAAAACCAGCCGTGCAGGAGTTTCATAAGTGAACCGATTCAAGTGGTATTATCACCCTATTTTTATCTTTGTCTTCTCCATTCTTGCCCTTGCCGCCGCCCTGTTCCTCTACATCTACTGGTATATCGAGGTCAGCGCGGTGTTGACAGAGGTCGTCCAGAAGCACCATCTCGATCCCAGTCAGTTTTTCGAAGTCAAGACATGGGTCGTCATTATGGTTCTCTCCATTCTCATGGGGATCATCCTGGTCGGTGTTTTTATCATTTTTATATACAACCAGAAAACATGGCAGCTCTATCGACTGCAGAGGAATTTCATTAACAGTTTCACTCACGAGTTGAAGACGCCCGTAACGTCGTTGAAACTTTACCTGGATACTTTTGCGAAACACGAACTTTCCCGGGAGGAGCAGATCAAATATATCGGATACATGATTCTGGACGTGGACCGGCTCCTTGAACATATCAACCGAATTCTGAACCTTGCAAGGATCGAAAGCGGGAGTTTCAGGAAGGAATTTGTCAAAGAGGACCTGGTCCGCACCGTATCACAGTTTTACCAGAATAACGCCGACCTGTTTCGCAATTTTGAAGTCATGGTACATAACCCTGCAGACATGCCGGTACATTACCCGATCAATCCGCCCCTGTTTGATATGTTGCTGATGAACATCATGATCAACGCCATGAAGTACAACGAATCAGCCAATCCCCGGCTTGACGTGCGTTTTATTCCCCGGAAGAAAGGATTGGATGTCCGGTTTGAAGACAATGGAATCGGAATCCAACAGTCGGAGATCAAAAAGATCTTCAGAATATTTTACCAGGTCGGCCATGCCGACGACATGACGGCCAAGGGGAGCGGTCTGGGGCTGTACATGGTTCAGCAGATTGCGAGAATTCACAGGGGAAAGGTGACTGCAGAAAGCGAGGGGGAAGGGAAGGGAACCGTTTTTACCCTGACGCTGCCACTGCGGATTCGAGTTGAAGGATAATACAGAGAAATGATTATAAAGATGGCAGATCCGGGCAATGAGGTTCATTCATGAAGAATTCCGGGAAGAAGCGAATCCTCATCATCGAAGATGACGGGCATATAGCGGAAGGTCTGAGACTGAACCTTTCCTTCAGGGGTTATGACGTCATGATCGCAGCCGATGGTCCATCCGGCCTCAGGGAATGGAAAGAATGGAAACCGGACATGATCGTCCTCGATATCATGCTTCCCGGTATAGACGGCTTATCGATTCTTCGCAATATCCGTCTCGATGATGAACGGATTCCTATTCTCATTCTTACCGCAAAGAGTGAACCGGAATACCGGGTGAAAGGCCTGTCCTACGGTGTGGACGATTACCTGTCAAAACCCTTCAACCTCGACGAGTTCCTCCTCCGTGTCGAACGGCTTCTGATAAGGGCCGCATGGAGCGAGGAGAGCAATCCCTCCAGGACGGCTCTTTCCTGTGTACGAAATACCTATACCTTCGGAGGAAACACAGTCGATTTCGATAGATTTACGGCGCATTGCCGGTTGGGCCAGGTGACCCTGACGGAACAGGAAGCTAAAATCCTGAAGCTTTTCATTGCAAACCGCGGGAAGCCCCTCTCCCGGAACGAACTCCTGGAGATCGGATGGG
>JAPLJQ010000259.1 GCA_026388495.1 Deltaproteobacteria bacterium
ATCATGGGGTTTCTGACTCGCCGGCCAGGCGTAGCCCGTAAACAGAAATATCCCCGCAAGTCCCGTGACGACGGCACGGGCAAAATGGTTTGTCATTTTCCGAAAATCCCCTTTCCCTGTTCGTTTTATAAAGGTATGATTCGCATCATTAATAGACTTTCCGGTCCTTTACAACCCTTATTTACTTAAAGCTTCCTTTTTCGAGTTGACACGCCGGAGATACTCTATTAAGCTACCTTCTCCCGCGTCCTTTCAAAATCATTTCAATAAGGAGAATTCTTATGAAAAAAGCTGTATGCGTTGCTGCCGGTCTTTTTGTCGCTTTTCTGTGTTTTGCTTCGGTTTCATCGGCTGGTCCCATCATCGACCAGATCCTGAAAAAGAAAGAACTGGTGGTCGGTACCTCGGCGACGTATCCCCCCATGACATTCAAGGCGAAAAACGGGAAGCCTTACGGCCTGGATATTGATCTTGCCGGGGCGATTGCCGCTGAAATGGGCGTAAAGCTTCGGATAGAGATCATTCCGTTTGACGAGTTGATACCGGCTCTCGAAAACGGCAAGATCGATATGATTATCTCCTGCATGACAATAACGGCCCGGCGCAACCTTCGCGTGGCTTACGTCGGACCATATTTTATCTCCGGGCAGTCCATCCTGACAACGAAAGACGTGGCCATCAACATCAACGGTCCCGAGGATGTAAACAAACCGGATTTCAGTATTGCCGTACCACGAGGAACGACAACGGAACAGATTGCCGGAAAAATTCTTCCCAAGGCGAAGATTGTGGTTGTCAAATCCAATGACGAGGCCCTGGCCCTGTTGCTGAAAAAGAAAGTGAAGGCCCTCATGTCCGATTATCCATTCGTTACGGTGGAAGCCCTGCGTTATAAGGACAAAGGGCTTGTGTCCAATCCGCCCTTCAGCATGGAACCGCTCGGCATCGCCGTAAGGCAGGGTGATCCTCTCCTTGTGAATTTCCTGGGGAATTTTATCAACACGCTTCGAAGCAACGGGATCATCAATGTCCTGACGCAGCGCTGGTTCACCGACCCCTCCTGGATGGCGGATCTGCCATAGATCAGCGTCAGTCATCCCCTGTTACCCTGTTGGAAAGGCAGGTTTTTCACATGATGAAAGGCCTGCCTTTTTTCTTTCCCCATTTTTTTGTCAAATAACAAACGCTTCCTCTTCCGTTTCCGTGCCCTCTCCCGTATAAAGGTTTCCTCAACCCTTCAACACAGGTTGATATGCGGAATGTTACATGGTAATAGCTTATCAAATCACTTTTTCCTGTGAGGGTATAAACATGGATCAAAAACCACCGTTCCTTCCTTTTGAGATTCCAGAGCTTAAATCACGGAATATGAGAATAGGGAAAGGAGGCTTATTAAGGCGCTCCTTCTCTGTCGTTCCCGATGATTTTTTCAGAATCTATCAGAACGAAGACCTCCATCTGAAAGTCGAATTCCGGCACCGGGAAGACCACACCAAGATTTTTCTATATACAAATATCGACTGTCGGAAAGACGAATGGCGAGAACTGGAGTTCCGACGTGAAGAAGGAGAAATCCACAGCCTGTCGTATAAGGTCAAACACTGCGGAAGTTATGAATTCAAAATTAAATATACCCTTGATGACGGCAAGACCTGGTACTGGGACAGGGTTCCTTTCAGCGAGGTGATTGTGGATCCGGAGGCTATGAAGGATATCAGGATGTATACCCTGATCCTGCCGATTTCAGGTACCATTGAGGAATGGATAGAGCTGCTCCCTCACATCGCCGGGCTTGGTTTTAATACCGTTCATCTTATGCCCCTTACCAGCCTTGATCTGTCTGAAAGCCCCTATTCCGCCCATGATCTTTTTTCCATCGACAAAGCCTACGGCGAAAAAGAAGGCCATTCCGGCTTTGATCTCTTTGAAAAATTTGTTGAAAAAGCCAGGGAACTGGGAATCCGTCTTTGCTTTGATCTGGTGTTGAATCATATCGGGATCAGAAGCAAGATGGCGAGCATGTGCCCGGAGTGGATCATGCCCGACAAGAGCGAGAAAGATGGACTGAAGCGGGCCGGATGCTGGCATGTGAACTCATGGATAAAATGGGGGGATCTTGTAAAAATATATTATGATCATCCCCATCCTGAAATCCGCAGCGACATCTGGGATTATATGAAAAAATATTCCCTGTTCTGGGCCTATTTCGCCCAACTTACGGGCGGCATGATCCGCCTTGACAATCTTCATTCAAGCCATGAAGGATTTATTACGAACCTGCTTTCCGACCTGCGCGACGTCTATCCGGACCTGATGATCATGGCCGAGTTCTTTACGGATTCCAATACGGTTCTGAAAAAGGCGGCCGATTGGCAGATCGATCTTTTTCTTGCCAATCAGTGGGAATACCCCTATGCTGGTGATCTTCGGAATTATCTCCGCTATATTCATGATATAGGCCGTAAGTTGCGTTATTACCTCCCCATCACCACCCATGATACGGGCGCGCCGGCCCAGCTTTTCGGTACGCCGGAAGCTGCCGTGCCGCGCTATGCCGTGACGGCCCTCATGGGCACGGGGCAAACGGGCATTGTCCAGGGAGTTGAATACGGCTATCCGGAGAAAATAGATTTCATAGGCAGAAAAGAAAAGTGTAAATTCCGGGATAATGCCTTCATCGCTGAAGGCATAAGACATATCAACCGGGTGCTTGCGGAATCGTCCGTGTTTCATCAGGACGGGAATCTGGAATTTATCGACGGCGATCACGGCGCGGTGCTGGGCGCCTTGCGCCGCCCCGTTAAAGAAAATGATACGGCCTATCTGATCTTTGCCAATCTCGATGTTCATAACGGCTATGGCTTACAGGTCGATCTTTCCTCTTTTGTGACGACCAATATAATACAACTGGAGGACAGGATAAACGGCGCCGGTTACGAATCGCAGGTTAACGACATTAAAATCGATATTGAGCCCTGCGGCATCAGACTATTCAGGCTGCCCCACACTGTTTTTCTGTCGGATCCGTCCGGGAAGCCGAAAACGGGCAAAACCCTGGCATGAAAATGATCGGCAGTGTCGTCAGTTCATTAATTTTATCAACAGCTTTACCTATGCCGGTGCACCGGCATACCCCCAAAGAACAGGCACCGCCCATGACCTCAGCCACGGCCTGGAACCCATCGCTTGCGGAACCTGCGGGCAGCCCATGCGCGTGATCCCATCAGCACGCAAGGGGCAGTGGTTCTACCGGTGCCCGGACTGCGGCACGATCCAGGAGGCGAAACCCACCGAGCCTTTGGGTTGCTCATGGAAGGTACGAAAAATCTCACAGGATTTTTTGCGAACCCTACATACGGCTTTCTTTGGTAATGCGCAAAAATGATCAGTGGGAAAATGAAATTTGGCGGTTATTGACAACACCTAACAAACGGTCCAGCATAATTCTATCTGCTAAGGATTATAGTTCGAAACAGACAAACACTTTTGTCATTTATCATATTCTGGATACATTTTTTTATAATGTTTTGGATACAAAATTTTTGCACATTCCGGGCAGATACCGTGGCTGAATTCAGCCTCTGAATGATGTTTTATATAAGATTCAATTTGATTCCAGTAACCCGTATCATCACGGATTTTTTTACAGGAAGCACAAATAGGAAGCATTCCACTCAATGTCTTAATTTTAGAGAGCGCATCTCTGAGTTCAACGATAAGCTTTTCCCTCTCTTCCTCCGCCCGCCTGCGCTCGGTGATATCCCGGATAATTCCCTGGTACCCTATCACATTGCCTTCTGCGTCGTACCTGGCCACCGATGTGA
>JAPLJQ010000307.1 GCA_026388495.1 Deltaproteobacteria bacterium
GCCTGCCAACGAGTCAGAGCCCCCGAGCACCAGTGCTCCGTACAGGAATAGGTCGTACAGACATAGGGGAATTTCGGGTCCGCATTGGCCACCTTATCGAGATCGCTCTTGAAGATCTCTATGGCCGGGTTGATGAGCTGTCCCGACAAGGGATTCTTTGCCAGCGGTCCTTCCAGGGGTTCATAGTGTTCCGGGAAGGGACCTTCCACCATACCGGGGCCAAACAGAGCGCCGACGCCATCGGTTTTCATGATGAAAGGATACTTGCCTTTCTCCTTGTCCGCCATAGGCGGCCATGGGCCGTCGGGGACGTCCCCTACCCATTTATCTCCCTTCCATTCCAAAATATTGCGTTTGGGATTGTAGGGCTTGCCGTTCACATCGCAGGATGCACGGTTGTAAAGGATGCGCCGGTTGACCGGCCAGGCAAAGGCCCAGTTGGGGAACAAGCCGAGCCCCGTGGGATCTTCTTTCCCCCGTTTGGCCATCTTGTTGTCACCGTCTGCGGTGAAGCTTCCGCACATGACCCAGTTGCCGCTCGACGTCGCCCCATCGGCCTTGAGCATGCCGAAGGTTGGCACCAGTTGGCCTTTCTTGAATTCGGTCTTTGTTTTCTTTGCCTTGTCCTCGATAACCGTATCTCTGAGGAAATAGCCGTTGATCTGTTTGGACACCTTCAGGGCATCGTATTTCCCGTTCCTGTCCGTGTAATCCCACTTGAGGTTCAGGATGGCCTCTGCATTGGGACCGCCTTCTTTTGCGTAGAGGGCTTTGATCGCCGCCATGATCTTGATCGTGATCTCTCCCACGGCAATGCCGTCTCCGGGTGCTTCCGCAGCCTTGTACTTCCACTGCACCATGCGGCCGCTGTTGCTCTGGCTGCCTTCCTTTTCCATCGAGGCAGCGGCAGGCAGCAGAAAGACCTCCGTCTTGACCTTCTTGGGATCGACACCCGGGCCCCTCCAGAACTGGTACGTTTCATTGTCGAAGATGTTCTCGCCGACAAGCCAGTCTAACTTTTCCAGGCCCTTCCTGACCTTGTTGGTATTCGGGGAGCTGCACGCCGGGTCCGCGCCAATGGCGAAGAATCCCTTGATCTTGCCCTCATACATCTTGTCGAACATGTGCATCGTGGAATAGTGTTTCCCATCGTCTATTTTGGGCATCCAGTTGTAGCCAAAACCATTTTCCTTTGTCGCCTTGTCCCCAAAGTAAGAGGTAAGAAAACTCACAAAAAAATTGGGATAGTTCTGATAATAATTGGCTGACTGCGGATCCTTCGATTCCGGCGTATATTTGTGCAAATATTTTTCCAGAGTATCCAGGGACGCCGGTATCATCTTCAGATAACCGGGCAAAACATTATACAGGATGGCATGATCCGTCGACCCCTGAACGTTCGGCTCACCCCGCATGGCATTCACACCGCCGCCGGCAATTCCCATATTGCCCAGGAGGAGCTGGATGAGCGATATAGTACGGATGATCTGGCTTCCTGTCGTATGATGTGTCCAACCCAGGGCATAGCATTCCGTTCCCGCCTTATCCAGAACGCCTCATAAACCTTGAGGAGTGTTTCTTTAGGCACGCCGCTAATGCTGGAGACCTTATCCAGGGTGTATCGCGAGTAGTGTTCCTTCAACATATTGAAGACGCAGCGGGGATCCTTGAGGGACATGTCTCTTTTCGGTATTCCCCTGCCGTCTTTTTCGAGGACCCAGGTATCCTTGTTGTACTTTCGCTTTTGCGCGTCATAGCCGGAGAAGAGACCATCCTTGAATTGATAATCCTTGCCGACGATGAAGGGGGCGTTGGTATAATTCAGAACATAATCTTTAAACCACTTGTTGTTTTCGATGATATAATTGATCATGCCGCCGAGAAAAGCGATGTCCGTACCGGAACGTAGGGGCACATGAAAATTTGCACGAGCTGATGTACGGGTGTAACGGGGATCGACGTGAATAACGATTGCTCCCTTTTCCTGGGCCTTGGTGACCCACTTGTAGGCGATGGGGTGATGCTCTGCCATGTTGCTCCCCATAATCAGAATGCAATCGCTGTTCTTTAGATCGATATAGTGGTTCGTCATGGAACCGCGTCCGAACGACTCTCCCAGAGCCGCTACAGAGGGGCTGTGTCAGACCCGGGCCTGATGATCGATATAAACAAGTCCCAGGGCGCGACACTTGGCGGTAACGAGCCAGCATTCTTCGTTGTCGATGTTGGAGCTGCCATAGTGACCGATATTTTCGCAACGATTGACGAGTTCACCCTTGGCGTTCTTCGTGACAAACTCCCTATCTCTCGTGTCTTTGACCAGGCGGGCAATCCGGGGAATGGCGAAGTCCCAGTCTTTTTCCTCCCACTTATCACTCATGGGGGC
>JAPLJQ010000049.1 GCA_026388495.1 Deltaproteobacteria bacterium
GCGGCCCCTGGGAGGCAGCCGCCACGGCGGCATTATCGCTGAAATTACGGCTGAGGTCGCTGCGGTAGCCGGGGGCGACGTCATAATTGGCGCCGTCGACGCCATCGTCAACGATGCCGATGACGACCCCCCTGCCCGTATAGCCGAGATTCCAGGCCGTCTTCAGATTGGCGTCCACGCCTGCGTTGATCATCTGGACCGTTTGGCCCCAGCTGACAGAGGTAAAATAGATGCTGGAGGGCGCCTGATTAAACAGATGCCACTGGCCGGGAAACCCCGGCCTCGCCGTTACATCATAAGAGAAATACGGGTCGTTGGGGTAAAAGACAGTTCCCTGCCCCATTGCTGTAAGCGGCAAAAGAACGATCAGAGAGATCAAAACGGCGACGGTTATCTTTCCCGTTGTCTGTCTTTTGCACCTGTCACACTCTGCCGACTCGGCAGTTGAAAAGAATTTCGAAAGCATCCACCGTGTCCTTTCCTGAATGGTGAATATTTTAAAAGCCATTTACCCTGTCTCTGCGAGGAGCGGGTGATTTGCGCCTTAATACACACTCGTAAAAATATGTCAACGGAAGAATATTCCGCCCCTGATTCTCTGAAATATGCCCGGCATTCAAATATTGCTTGACGAATGCTGTAATTCATTGAAATATGTTCCCGCACTTCCGGAATTTGCCTGAATCTTCATAACCCGCAAGAGACGAAAAAAGGAAAAGCCGTATTATGGACATGACCGTAAAAAAAATCCTGCCGGCCACCCTGGATCACCTGCATGAAGCCATGGCATTTGTCGTCGCCTTCGCCGAAGAACAGGGGGTTTTACCCGACAGGATGATGGAAATTGAACTCTCGCTGGAAGAAGCCCTCGTAAACATCATCAAGTACGCTTACCAGGAAGGCAAAGGCGATGTTGAGATTTCCTGTATCTTAAGCGGAGATGACCGGTTCATGGTGGAAATATGCGATAATGGAATCCCTTTTGACGTCGTTTCCGCGGGCGATCCGGACGTTACTTCCGGCATTGAGGAACGGAAGATCGGAGGGTTGGGAATATTCTTTATTAAAAGATTGATGGATGACGTAACGTACAGACGGGAAGATGAGAAAAACATCCTGAGATTGACGGTGCTGAAAAACAGAACGGCGCGGCAGGATGGGTTGAAAACGCCCGAATAGAAAAGCCGGAAAGGGGAGACAAACGATGGAGGTCGGTTCCGTGGGTGATGTAAACGTCGTGACGATTCTACAGAGGATAGACGCCTATAACGCGAAGGAACTGGAAGACAAACTGAATGAACTGGTTCCCGGCGGCGCCGGAAAGCTGCTATGCGACTTCGAAAAGAACGAATACATCTCCAGCGCCGGATTGCGGGTATTTCTCGCCCTCTTAAAATCCATGAAACGTTCCGGGGGTGAGCTTGTTCTGTGCTCCCTTCAACCTTCCGTGAAGAGCATATTTGATATGGCGGGTTTCAGCCGCCTGTTCAAAATTTTCAATAACCGCGACGAAGCGCTCAAGAATTTCCTGTGATCCATGGGATCATTTTTTTACCCGAAAGATAGCTCCGGTGATCGCTTATGACGGCCGCAGCGGCTAATTTTCTCATATCCCTGATTGATGCAACCTGTATCCTCATGGTCGCCGTCTATTGCGTCATTCGCACCCCCTTCTTTTATCCCATCCTGAAAGACCGGGCAAAACCATGGAAGCAACTCCTCCTGACGCTTTTTTTCGGCGCCGTTTCCTGTTATGGCGCTTTCATAGCCGCCTTAACGGACCACACCATCATCAGCATCAGCATGATCGGGCCGATCGCCGGCGCCATGATTGGCGGACTTTGGGTTGGAGCAGGGGCCGGGCTGGCAGGCGCCGCCCTCGGCTTCTATGTGAATGGAACGGCATCGCAGGCTGCCGTTCTGCTTGCCGGGATCATGGCCGGTCTGTATCGCCTCAGAAAAAAAGACAACCCGGTCAGCGCGGCGAATGCAGCCGTTTTCACCGCCGGGTATGAGATCTTCGTGCACATCGTCCTGTTTTTTTTCGACCAGGCAAGACCGCAGATCAACGCCTTCATTCCCGCAACGGCCACGGTCAGCATCCTGGGGGTTGCGGGTCTCGTGTTCATTTTTGAAAAACTTGTCGAGGAGCGCCAGACCAGCGCCTCCAAAGAACTGATCGAGAGCGAGCTGCGCATCGCCAGCGATATCCAGATGGGCATCGTACCGAAAATATTTCCACCCTTCCCCAACCTGCCCGAGCTTGAGCTTTATGCGGTTTTGAAGCCCGCAAGGGAAGTCGGCGGCGATCTTTATGATTTTTTTCTGATCGATTGCGACCACTTTTTTTTCGCCATCGGCGACGTATCCGGGAAAGGGATGCCGGCGGCATTATTCATGGCCGTCACCAGGACGCTGCTGAAAGCGAACGCCGAACCAGGTATCTCACCCGATATCACTCTAAAGCGGGTCAACGACGTCCTGTGCCGGGGAAACGACGCTTCCATGTTTGTCACCGTCTTCTGCGGAATTTTGAACATCCGCACCGGCGAAGTTGTTTACAGCAACGCCGGACATAATCCTCCCTACGTATACCGCAGCAACGGCATTCTGGAAACGGTAAGGATGCCGGAAGGCATGGCCCTTGGCGTCATGGAGGACATATCATACGGCCAGGACCGCCTCGTTCTGGGACGGGGCGACGCCATGATCGCGTATACCGACGGGGTCAGCGAGGCCATGGATATTTCCTTTAACCAGTATTCCAGCGAACGGCTGGAAAAAACAATAGAAACCGCCGCCACGACCGAATCCAGGGGGATCATCCGCCACATTATGGAAGACGTGGAACGTTTTGCCGCGGGGGCGGATCAGTCGGACGACATCACCATTTTATCTCTAACCTATACGCCGGAGCCGCAGCGCTGATATGCCGCAATCGATTATGGACATCATCATAAGCCTGACAGGAAACATCGCCGTCGTTTCCGTTGTGGCCTATCTTATCACCCGGACCAGACTCTATTCGGAAGTGATTGACCGCAGGCTGACGCTCAGGGGAAAGCTGTTCATGGTCGCCATATTCGGAGCCTTTTCGGTGTACGCCGCTGCATTGGGGGGTGCTGCCAACATCCGCAACCTTGGCCCCATGATGGGCGGTCTTGTCGGCGGACCCCTGGTGGGAGTCGGTTCGGCGTTATTCGGGGCAGCGTATCGCTTTTTTGACCCCCGGTTCGGAACCAGCATTAACATCGGCACGGTAACATATTCCGCCATGATGGCCACGGTGCTGGCCGGACTGGCTGCGGGCGCCCTTTACAGGTTCAGGAAGGGAGAGCTCACAGGAGTACTGGAAGCGACGATTTTCGCCGTCTCGTACGAGATTTTTCATTTCGCGTTGTCGCTGCTTATAGGCCGTCCCTTTTCCGTGGTGTTACCCGCAGCAATAAAGGCATTTCCCCCCATGATTGCAGCCCACGCCGCCGGCCTGGCGATATTCGTCTTCATCCTGAACAACCTGATCAACGAGCGCAGGACGCGGGCCGCCAAAGAGCGTATCGAAAGCGAGTTGAGCATTGCCCGTGACATCCAGATGAATATCATCCCGAAAATATTCCCCCCCTTTCCGGACATACAGCAGATCGACATTCACGCCTCCATCGAACCTGCCAAGGCAGTGGGTGGCGATCTCTATGATTTTTTCTTTGTGGACGACGATCATCTCTGTTTCGTCATAGGCGACGTTTCCGGAAAAGGCGTTTCTGCGGCTCTGTTCATGGCCGTTTCCAGCACATTGTTTAAGGCCAATACCAAGCCGGGAATGCCGCCTGAGGATATCCTCTACAGGGTAAACAACAACCTTTGCGCGGAAAACGAAGCGTCCATGTTTGTCACCGCCTTCTTCGGGATACTCAATATCCGCACCGGTGAAATCGTGTTCAGCAACGGCGGGCACAACCCTCCCTATATCCGAAGAACATCCGGTGATGTCGAGTTTCTGCATTGCGCAAGCGGTCTGGCTCTGGGTGTGATGGAGGAATTTACCTTTGTCCGGGATACAATGTCCCTCATGCCCGGCGATACACTGTTTCTTTACACAGACGGCGTGACCGAAGCCATCAACAGGCAGGACGAGTTTTTTACAGACAGCAGGCTGGAAGAGTTCCTACGCCATACCGGAGGCGCCTCTATCGACGGCGACCTTTGTCAGGAAACTTCCCGGGCTGTGCATGACTTTGCCGCCGGGGCCGTCCAATCGGACGATATCACCATGCTGGCGATCAGATATAATGGATAATGAACCCCTTTTCAGCAAAGGGGGACCATAAACTTTTCAAGGACACTTTCAGATGAACAGAGACGTTTTTTTCTATACAGACAAGGAACGTTACGCCTTTTATGGTTTTGCCGTCGGGGCCGTCATGTTTTTTCCCTTTCTTTACATTTCCATCATGGCCGACTCCATGACCCTGATCGCCATGTCCATCCGCAGCGCCGCGGAAACCCTGTCGCTCCTCATCACCTGGATTGGATTGCGCAAGGTCGCCCGTAAAGAGATTTACGTCTTCAATTACGGCGGCGGCAAGATTGAGAACCTGTCGAGCCTTGCCATTGCCCTGTCTCTGGTTCTCTCCTTTGTGGAACTATTTTTCCGCAGCATCGACCGGTTTTACCACCCCGTTCATGTAAGCGATTTATTTACATTTATCGGAATACTGATCGTCGTGGCGTTTTTCTTGATAGCCCTCTGGTTATTGATAAAGAGCTATTACGCCAATCACCGCGATCCGTCGCCCGCAGGCGACGCCCAGTGGCGCCTGTATCTTGCCAAAACGGTTATCCATCTCAGCGTCGTTATTTCCCTGGTAGCGTCGCTTCTGCTGAAGGAATATACCTGGTCGTGGTATATTGATCCGATGGTTTCATTGCTTCTAAGTTTCTATATCCTGGGCGCGGCCTATCTGATCGGCAAAAGATCCATTGATGAACTCCTCGACAAAACCATCGATGAGCCCCTGCAGATGATGATTTTGAGTGAGCTTGCCGCCTATTTTGATGACTACCTGGAGGTGCACGGCATCAGGTCGCGTCGGACAGGACAGTTCGTGTTCATCGAGATATTTCTCGAATTCGAATCAAACAAGCTGATGGGTGACGTCCAGACCGTTATCAACCGGATAAAGGCCGATCTGGAAAAAAAGATCGACGGCAGTCAGGTGATGGTTGTCCCCAGTACATCTTCAATTTCCCGGTGATATCATGCTGCAAATCAAGTTAAACTTCCATGCAGCGGCAGCGTATAGTTATCCCCGTCGCACGTTGCCGGCGCCAGCAAAAGTTTCTTGATATCATCAGGAATGCATTTTTCAAAATCCACATAATCGATGCTGCCTTTTTCACCCCTTGACCTTTTGTCAAGAACAGCATTAATCAAATCCAAAGTCATCCAACCACCTATTGAACACACCTTTTCATAGAGCGTAAGCACTTTTTCGGGATAGGCGTCGTTAGATGATTTGATGTTTATCAGGGGTGATTTCCCGATAATCGAGCCGCCGTCCATTATTTCGTTAACTTGATGAAAAGTCACTTTTGTAGTTGAAAACCCCATTTTTATCGTATGTTCAACAGGTTGAGTACCAACACCTATGCTTTCCGCCAAATCTGAAGGATGAATATTGTACATTCCATAAGCCGGGTAATTGAAAATAACGTCATCAACCAATTGTCCAAAACAGCACATTATGATGATCTCGGGATTCCACGCATACAAGAGTTGCCTGAAGAAATCGCATTTTATCGCACCTGAGTAACAGGGTATCCCGAATGAAAGAGCAGACTCCTTTATGTCGTCGAATAAATTTTGTTTCTCTCCCACTGTGAAAAAGCGCCAAATTCTTTTTTCACAGGAAATTCTCGCCTTGCTGCAAGTCGGCATATCAGTTACCAACGCCAGCAGGTTTATTCTATCGGGATATTTCAGTTCATATTTTTTCAGCGATTCCATCACCAAAAGACCGGGGCTTGCGCTCCCGATAAACAATACTCTCAATCCTTCATGGTTCTTTTCAGGATGGGCGTTTTTTCCCGGTATTATCAGTTCCCCCCACTCCACTGTCTGGTCTTTATACACCTTGCGTTTTTCAGCAGGTTTTAAAAGTTCGGTTATGTCAATCTTTTGCGTTTTCATGGCAATTCCTTCGTCCCCCTCAGGGCTTCGGTTCATTTTTTGAGAAAGGCAGGTTTCTTACACCCTGCCTTTTGTTTTCAGGGAAGGCGCCATGATGAACGAAACCGGGCATAGTCCGATTCGGGCATCTGAACAAGGACGGGCATGGCATAAGGGTTCAACCAGAGGAGCAATGCCTCCAGATGCCTTGCCTCCATGGCCGTGCATCCCGATGTTCCCCCGGAAGGCCCCTTCCAGATGTGAAGAAAAATGCAAGAACCCCCGCCCGCAACGGCCGGATCCGTGTTGTGTTCCACCACCGCACCCAGACGGTACTGATCATCCTGCCGCCGCATGTCTTCATAACTATGCCAGCTTTGTTCTGTTCCGGCCGTATCAACGAGCGTGTTGTAGTACGGCGATGTGACATCATCCACGCACTGGATCCGGGCGGTAGCATGGAGATAGGGCAGCTTGATCCATGAAACCTCACGGGGGGGAGCGTAACCGAAGGCGGACCCCAGCCGGAACATGCCGGCCGGCGCCCTGCCGTCTCCCTCCCTTTTTACCGGACCGTCACAGGACAGGCCGGGATGAATTCCCCTCCCCCAGCCCAAACCGTTGCGCCCCACCACGGCGGAAACCTCTCCGCCCACGGCACTCCATGGCGCGTCACCCGCCTTCCTTTCAAAGCGCTGAAGGGAAGCTCTGAATGTATTCCAATCCGCCGTTTTTACAACCACTGCCTGCAAGGGAACGGATGGCTTTGCCTGCATGGTGCCGGCCGGCGCGGAGGAACTGAAAATCATAGAAAATACCGTTAGCGTAAACCCGAATATTAATCGTATCGGCATTTTTACCACCTCTCCTTACGGATGTCCAGACCTACCAAGAACCTTCCTCCCGAAAAAAAGTGGCGCTTCTGTGACGGTTGTCACATCTATTCATCCCGGCATGCAGTAGAATCACATCAAACCTGCTTTTCCAACGGCAGATCGCATCCGTAATAAACCATCATGCCACGCGGCGGCGCCCCGACGGCGTGGAAACAGGGAGGAATAAACATGGAAACACTGCTTTCGACATCGATCACGGTGCCGCTTTTTCAAATCGTCCTCGCCCTTGTCCTGGGCACGATCGCCCTTCTTTTCGGTCACATCAGAATGGCTTTGTTCATGATCTATTGTTTCGTGCTCTACTGGTCAAAACCCTGGAACGTTCAACTCTTTACGGAAACAACGCCCGCCAGGCTCAACGGACCCGAATGCGTGTTTGTCGCTTTCTGTGTCATCACCGTTCTCCTGGCCATGATGGGCCTCACCTTTCACAGGGATTAGACGGGAAAAGAAGAATCAGCATCAGAACTGACGGCCAAGGTAGAGATAAAGCGACTTGTGGCCGCCTTCGGCGTGTCCGTAGGCCAGGTAAATGGGCCCCAGATAGGTGCTGGTTCCGATAAAGACACTCCCCGCATACAGAATCGATTGGAACGTGATATCCGCTCTTTTGTCCCAGACGTTCCCGGCTTCCGCCGAACCGCCCAGGTAGAGCGGCATATTAAACGCGCCGAGCCCTGTGCTGCCCATTTTCCGGTAACCGATGAGACGGGCGACTCCCGTATGCCGGCCGGACAGTTCGTTTAAGGCGAATCCCGACAGGTTCAGAAAACCACCCACGGGGTAGCTATCCTGAATGGGCGCGTCGTCGCTGTCCATGGCGGTCTGGATGCGGATCCCGGGAACCAGGGTGAATTTCCCCCAGGTCGCAGCCGTCAGCCAGTTGAAAGTCATCGCCTGGCCGGTAATATCGGAGCCCAGTTCCTTGAGATTGTCCATCCAGATTATTTTCGCATCTGAACCGACAAGGGGAAAACTGTAGCTGTCGAGCTTGCTGTAGGCAAAGGAGGAATAGAGACTGCCGCGATCGAAACTCCCCGCCCCTCCATCCGGACTGCCTATCTTTAGACTTACATTGCCCGTTGTCCGGCGGACGCCGAATCTCAGTTCGCCCCAGTTGCCGAACTGGCGTCCGACGTCCAGGCCGACCTGGGTCGATGAAATACGATACTGGGCGGCAACGTCGCCGGACGGACTGAAAGCGTTGGCGTTTCTTTCCTTGTATTCAATTCCCGTGGCGACGAAATAGTTCATGGCATAGTCGACGGGCTGGTAGAATTCGGAAAACAGCCGAAGGTTGCTGCCGATCTGAGCTTCATTGCGCCATTCGCCCCCCAGCCTGTTCAACGCCGTTTTGGTGAAGCGGGTCGACAGGCCGTAGGCGCTGTCTCCCTTGAAATTGTCCTCCACGCCGAAGCCGAAGCGGAGATAATTCGGCCCCCAGGATTTTTCCGTAGGCTCGATGATCAGGCCGGTTTCACCATCTTTCTTTTCAAGACTGAAATCGACGCGCTCAAAAAAATCAAGACCGTATGTCCGGGTGATGTCTTTTTTCAACTTCTCCATGTCCAGTTTATCACCGGGCTGTGTACGTATCTGCGACTCTATAACGCTCTTTGACAAGGGAGATTTGTTATCGATCCTGACGTAATCGATCTTCGGCTGTTCCGGCGACCCCTTCCTCTGTCGCGCCAGATAGGCATGGTAACCCTTCTCATCCAGGGAGAAGCGCTGAAGCAGGGGTTTCATCGACATCGCCTTTGCCTGACCGATCCTTACAGCCTCCGGCGCCCGTGCGAAGTCGCCCGTTCCAAGGTCGCCCAGGGGGGGCGCAATGTGAATATCGCCCGGACGAAGCTTGGCAAGCTGCTCCATGGAATTGCGATGAATCAGGATCGTCATCACCTGGGAGGAAATGCTCACCGCCGATACCAGTTTTTCACGGGTTCGAAGGGGTGTTCCGATATCGACGACAATCAGTACATCCGCCCCCATCTGCCTGACCACATCAACGGGAATGTTGTTGGCAATCCCGCCGTCCACCAGGATCTTGCCGTCGATCTCGACAGGCGCAAAAACCATAGGGATGGACATGCTCGCCCGGATGGCTTTTACAAGTTCGCCCGACTGCAATACCACGGTATTTCCCGTTTCGATATCCGCGGCCACCGCCCGGAACGGAATATTCAGCTTATCGAAATCATGAATGGTTTCCGCATGAAAGAGTAGGGATTTTAAAATCATATTCAGATTCTGCCCCTGCACAAGACCTTTCGGTATGTGAAAGTGGCCGTTCTTGAATCCGAGGTCAAAATCGATCATATAATCGGCGGCGTCCTGTTTACGCCGGAAGGAAAGCTCCTGCGGAGAGGGTTTGTCCATAAAGGCATTGTTCCATTCAATGCCCGTGACGATTTTTTCCATTTCAGCAGGCGAAAATCCTGATGCGTAAAGACCTCCCACAATAGCCCCCATGCTGGTGCCGGCGACATAGTCAATGGGAATTTTCATTTCTTCAAGCACCTTGATGACGCCGATATGGGCGGCGCCCCGTGCACCGCCGCCGCTCAACACAAGTCCGATCCGCGGACGGGCGGGCGGAACCGGCTGATCGGCCTTTGCCTCCACCGGTACGGACACCAGACACACAATGAATACGAGACACAGGAAATCCCTTATTTTATGTCGCATCTCCTCTTTCTCCCCATAAGCATGATCATCTCTTGACACGCGGAAACCCTTCACCTATACTCGCCGCAATTTCCACCTAAACTCATATGAAAAAACATCAACAAATGCACGCATAAAATTGAATACCTGCTTATGAATTCAACAAAACGCCTCATTATCCTGTCCGGACCTTCCTGTGTCGGAAAATCTCCTTTGCTCAAAGCCGTAAGACGGGCATACCCGGGGATGCCGTTTCAAATGCCCATATTCTATACGAGCCGCCAGCCTCGCACCATCGAGCAGGAGGGCGTCGATTACTACTTCCGTTCCGAAAAGGAAATCAGATCCTTCCCGCCGGACCGCTTCATCGTCGCCCGGACGCGCACCGTCTGGCAGGGCATCGACCTGGAGGAGACGGAGCGCCTGTTTGCCCGTCACGACCTGATCATCACGGAAGTCTATCCGACCCTGGGAACCCTGTTTTTGGAACACCCGCGTGTTCAGCAGATGTCCGCCGAATTCGATATACAGACCGTTTTCATCAGCCCCGCAACGGAGGAAGAAATCCAGGCCGTGCAGGCCGGGATGGGATTCGCAAGCCCCGATGAAGCCACGGCGGCCATCATGCTTCCGAAACACATCGCCCGGATGCAGCAACAGGGAAAACTCCTGACGCCGGAGGTGATGGAGGATCTCCACATCCGCACCGGCAAGGCTTATGAAGAGATCCGGATGGGCAGAAACTATGCGCACCGGATCATCAACCACGA